>RGAJ01000043.1 GCA_009920225.1 Paracoccaceae bacterium | reverse complement strand
GGGACATGCGGAATTGATCGACCTATTGGATGCTGCAATCGTAGCGGAGCCCCCTTTGTTGGTTCGTGATGGTGGTTTTATCGCGATGGGGTACAACGACGAACTGGATGAAACGCGTGTCTTGCGCGACGAAGGCCGCGGGATCATTGCCAAGATGCAGCAGGACTATATCCAACAGACGGGGATACAGTCGCTTAAGATCAAGCATAACAATGTGCTTGGGTATTTCATCGAAACCACATCAACCCATGCGGAAAAGATGTTCGCGGCTCCGCTGTCGGAAACCTTTATCCATCGCCAAACAACCGCGAACCAAGTGCGCTTTACCACCGTTCCTTTGTCTGAGATCGAGACCAAGATTTTGAATGCAGGCTTTCGCGCGATGGAAATCGAAAAAGCACTGTTCCAATCCTTGATCACCGATATTTTGGCCGCTGCCGATGCAATTTCGTCGGTTGCATCGGCTTTGGCAGAACTGGATGTCGCGGTGTCTATGGCGCATTTGGCCAACAGCTTGGATTGGGTCCGTCCCACGGTCGATGACAGTCGTGCGTTCACCATTCGCGCAGGGCGCCACCCGGTGGTTGAGGCATCCCTCCAACGCGACGGCAAGCCGTTTATCGCGAATGACTGTGATTTGGACGATGGTAAAATCTGGCTTTTGACAGGCCCGAACATGGCAGGTAAATCCACGTTTTTGCGTCAAAACGCGTTGATTGCGCTTTTGGCTCAAGCGGGTTCGTTTGTGCCTGCAAAATTTGCGCATATCGGGTTGGTCAGCCAATTGTTCAGCCGCGTGGGAGCGTCCGATGATTTGGCGCGTGGGCGGTCAACATTTATGGTTGAAATGGTGGAAACCGCCGCAATTTTGAACCAAGCCGATGATCGTGCTTTGGTCATTCTGGACGAAATCGGGCGCGGCACGGCAACCTATGACGGCCTGTCGATTGCGTGGGCGACATTGGAACATTTGCACGATGTGAATACGTCGCGTGGATTGTTTGCCACCCATTATCATGAATTAACCGCGCTTGCGGGTAAGTTGCCCAAGGTGGACAACGCCACAGTTGCCGTCAAAGAATGGCAAGGCGATGTGATTTTCTTGCACGAGGTGAAACAAGGCGCTGCCGACCGATCCTATGGTGTGCAGGTGGCCAAGCTTGCAGGGTTGCCGCCAATTGTGGTTGAACGTGCCCGCGTGGTGTTGGAACAGCTGGAAAAAGGCGACCGTGAAGGGACCTCGCAAAAATCGCGGGTGATCGATGATCTGCCGCTATTTTCGGCCACGATCACGCAACAGGTCCCTGTTGCAAAGCCTGCGGTATCACCGGCATTGGCACGTCTGTCGGAACTCAACCCTGATGATATGTCACCGCGCGATGCGCTTGACGCGCTCTATGCTTTGAAAGAGCTGACCAAATAGGGGATGATTGGGGCGCTACGCCCCAATCCGATCGAGGTTAAAGGGCGACCCAGATAAACCCGTTCGGGCCCAGTTCAATTGCACCATTGTGCATGTTGGCATTTTGGGCAAACATCACCGTTCCGTCGCGGTTAGCAGCAAATGTTGTTGCCGAATTTGACAGGTTGAACACGCACAATACCTGATCCGCGCGCGTAAAGGCCAAGATAGGTTCATCTGTGTCCAAGAATGTTGTGTTGCCTGTGCGAAGCGCTTCGTTTTCGCGGCGCAATCCCAACAAGCTGCGATAGGTTGCCATCACGGCCTGTGCGTCTGCGGTTGATGCGGCGCGTGAACGCTGGTTGGGTTTAATGGGCAACCACGGTTGCGCCGACGAAAATCCGGCGTTGTCGTCGGAATCGGACCACACCATCGGTGTACGGCATCCATCGCGGCCTTTGTCAGCGGGCCAGAACGTGATCCCTTGGGGATCGGTCAGTTCATGGTATTCCAAGACTGTTTCGGTTTGCCCTAATTCTTCGCCTTGGTACATACAGATGGATCCCTGTAGCGACAGCAATAGACCCGCCGATAGGTGTGCGATGCTGTTTTGATCATTGGCATGTGGCATCCAACGGGTCACATGGCGCACCACGTCGTGGTTGGAAAACGCCCAGCAGGGCCAACCATTTGGTGCAAGATCAAAGAAGCGTGTGATCTGCTTGCGGAAATGGGCGGCGTTGAATTCGTAGTTGAGCATTTCAAACGAATAGGCCATGTGCAGGCGTTTGCCGGTGGTATATTCGCCCATCATCTCAATCGGACGGTTGGCTTCGCCGACTTCGCCCACCATGGTGCGCGCATCATATTCATCCAAAAGCGCCCGCATCCGTTCCAAGAACGCGATGTTTTCTGGACGGTTTTTGGAATAGGTGTGAAACAGCATGTTATAGGGATTGGCGGGACGATCTTTGATTGAGTTCTTCAACGGTGGATCGCTGCGCAATTCGTTGTCGTGGTAATAGAAATTCACCGTGTCCAAACGGAATCCATCCACGCCACGATCCAACCAGAACCGCATGACGCCCAACATGTAATCTTGGACTTCTGGGTTGTGAAAGTTGAAATCAGGCTGTTTTTTCAGGAAGTTATGGAAATAGTACTGTTTGCGACGCGTGTCCCATTCCCATGCGATGCCGCCGAAAATCGACATCCAGTTGTTGGGTGCGGATCCATCCGGATTGGGATCTGCCCACACATACCAATCTGCTTTGGGATTGTCCGTGGATTGGCGGCTTTCTTGAAAGAAAGGATGTTCGTCTGAGCTGTGCGAAATGACCTGATCGACGATCACCTTCAGACCCAATTCATGCGCGCGCGCCACCATTTCATCGAAATCTTCCAAGGTGCCGAAGGACGGATCAATGTCTTTGTAGTTTGAAATGTCATACCCCATGTCTGCCATGGGTGATGTAAAGATCGGGCTGAGCCAAATGGCATCAACGCCCAAGTCGGCAATATGGGGCAGGCGACGGGTGATGCCTTTGATGTCTCCGACACCGTCACCGTTGTCATCTTGGAAGCTGCGGGGGTAAATTTGGTAGGTGACTGAACCTTTCCACCAATTATTTTCCGTCATGTCAGGTGCCTTTTTGTTGCTTTAGCGTTCGAATCGAGCATATGGTTGTTCCGAAACGTTTCGGAGTTGCGCCATTTAGTGCCCGAAACGTTTTGGAAACGCAAGAAAATTGATTTCAGAAAACTGAAATCCACAGGGTGAACAGGAACAGTATGGCGACGCTCAAGGACTTAAGCCGGCATTTGGGGATTTCGGTCACCCAGGTCAGTCGTGCATTAAATGACCACGATGACGTCAGTGACGACACCAAGAAGCGTGTTCGTAAAGCAGCTAAGCAATTGAATTATGTTCCAAATATGTCTGCTCGCAAGCTTGTGTCGGGACGGTCCGGCGTTGTGGCTTTGGTACAAAAGAATAACCCTGATCTGATCGAGGATCACAATTTTATTGAAACGGTCACCAACCTATCGATTGAGTTTTCCAAACGTGGAAAACAGTTTGTGTTACACATCGCGCCAGAGGATGCAGATGAAATCAGTGTCTACAAAAGACTGATTGGCGGCGGGGCATTGGACGGGTTTGTTGTGCACGAACCCGCAAACAATGACCCAAGGGTTGAATTCCTGACGCAATCCGAGGTGCCATTTGTTTTGCATGGCCGCACGCTTGGGGATGTGACCTATCCTTATTTTGATATCGACAATTTCCAAGTTGGGTATCAATTGACAAAGCATTTGTTGGATTTGGGGCATCGGCGCATCGCCTTTATCAACGGGCCCGAAGGTTTGACCTATTCCACATTTCGCACCCAAGGTTATGCGCAAGCGTTGCAAGAGTTTGGCGTTCCATTCGATCCGGATTTGATGTTTTACGGCCGGATGACAGAAGAATTGGGTTTGGTTAAAACCATTGAATGCAATAGCTTAAGCGGTAATTTTCCCTCTGCGATCGTTGCGGGTCATGTGCGCATCGCCAAGGGTATATATCAGGCGGCAGATGCATTGGGCATCAATATTCCACGTGATCTATCCGTTGTTTCGCATGATGACGTGGTGCCC
The DNA here is from genome assembly GCA_009920225.1 of Paracoccaceae bacterium. Lineage (GTDB taxonomy): Bacteria > Pseudomonadota > Alphaproteobacteria > Rhodobacterales > Rhodobacteraceae > CAJXSD01. The sequence continues at coordinate 5,843 of RGAJ01000043.1, read as the reverse complement.
AAGTTGCGTGCATCTGCGTTTTATCCGGCCCTGACCGTCACGCGCAGCCCGCTTCGGAATTCGTGGGAACCTTTGGCGCGATACCTAAGCGATTTCTTGGAAGGTGGCGCGATTGACGACCTGCAATGTGTATCCAGCTTTGATCTGGTACAGCGGCATTCGGCCATCCCACGCGGCTAATATTTCCAAAACAGTGTTGACAGACTCAATCAATGAGTGTTAGCCATATTTCCGAAACGTTTCGGTAAGCCGACTCTGTTTTCTGAATTTTTCGGGAAAGTCACTTGGGAGGAATAAGATGACTTCATTTTTCAAGACAACTGTTGCTGCATCAGCGATGGCGTTGGTTGCATCAAGCGCGTTTGCTGCTGAAATCACATACGTATCTGGCGCAGTGGGCAACGCTGTAGAAGATTTCAAAAAAATCGTCGCACCATGGGAAGCAAAAACAGGCCACACTGTTAAATTGGTTCCAATGCCTGCATCCACAACCGACCAATTCGGTCAGTACCGTCTATGGTTGGCGGCTGGCAACGGCGACATCGACCTGTACCAAACAGACGTGATCTGGGCGCCTCAGTTGGCGGATCATTTCGTTGATATGTCTGAAAAAGCAGGCGAATTGATGAAAGAGCATTTCCCATCCATCGTTGAGTCCCAAACGGTTGACGGAAAATTGGTTGCGCTGCCTTTGTTCACAGACGCACCTGCGCTGTACTACCGCAAAGACCTGCTTGAAAAGCACGGCGCATCAGTTCCAACAACATGGGAAGAGCTGACAGCAACAGCGAAAGCGGTTCAAGATGCAGAGCGCGCAGCTGGCAACAACGATATCTGGGGCTTTGTATGGCAAGGTAACGCATACGAAGGTCTGACATGTGACGCGCTTGAGTGGGTTAAATCCTCTGGTGGCGGTCAAATCGTTGAGCCCGATGGAACGATCTCGATCAACAACGAAAAAGCCGCAGCCGCACTTGAGTTGGCAGCAACATGGCCTGGCAACATCTCTCCTGAGGGCGTTTTGGCCTATCAAGAAGAAGAAGCGCGCGGCGTTTGGCAAACAGGCAACGCTGTATTCATGCGTAACTGGCCATATGCATACGGTTTGGGCAACAGCGACGATTCCGCTGTAAAAGGTTTGTTCGGTGTAACAACATTGCCAACAGGCCAAGGCCACGACACATCTGCGGCAACTTTGGGCGGCTGGAACGTTGCAGTTTCTAAATACGGCGACAACCAAGACGCAGCGATCGATCTGGCGCTGTACCTAGCCGGTGCAGAAGCGCAAAAGACACGTTCTTTGATCGCGTCAAACCTGCCAACAATCGTAAGCTTGTACGAAGATGCAGACATTGCACGTGAGCAACCCATCATCCCACAATGGAAAGATGTGTTCTTGCAAGCAGTTCCACGTCCATCCGCGCCAACACGCGAAAAATATAACGAAGTGTCAACATTGTTCTTCTCTGCTGTACACTCAGTTATTTCTGGCAACGCAGCAGCAAAAGACGCGCTTGCGAACCTAGAAGACGATCTGGACGATTTGCTGAACTAATTCGTATCAGTATTCAGGCTGGGCGGCATGTATCGCCCAGCCTTTCTTTTGCGGCGCATGTTCGCGGCAACGATTGGGATACCCCTCATGTCTGACAAAAGCACCAACGCGTCCCCGATTGCGGGAAAGACGCTTAATCTTGAACAACAACGCGTCCGTTCTGCCTATATGTTCTTGGCGCCGATGCTGATTATGCTGCTGATTGTTGCGGCATGGCCGTTGTTCCGTTCAATCAGTTTTTCGTTCACCGACGCGACCGCAAACACAATTTTCAATGGCCAAAGCGAATGGATCGGTTTCGACAATTATGTCGAGAAAAAAGTTCGTTCCGATGGAACCGTCCGCTGGAAGGGTGTTCTGGTTGACAAAGATTGGTGGAACGCCGTTTGGAACACCGTTCGGTTTTCGATCGTTTCCGTCGCGTTAGAGACTGTTTTGGGGCTTATGGTTGCTTTGGTCCTGAACGCCGAATTCAAAGGGCGTGGATTTGTTCGCGCCGCTGTTTTGATCCCTTGGGCAATTCCAACCATCGTATCCGCGCGGATGTGGGGATGGATGTTGAATGACCAGTTCGGGATTATCAACGAAATTATGCTGACGCTGCACCTGATCGACAAACCGATTGCGTGGACTGCGTCCTCTGACACCGCCATGATCGCCGTGTTGATCGTGGACGTGTGGAAAACGACACCGTTTATGGCATTGTTGATCCTTGCCGGTTTGCAAATGATCCCGCGAGATATGTACGAAAGCGCACGCATTGACGGCATTCATCCGTTGCGGGTGTTTTGGCGGGTGACCTTGCCTTTGTTGCGGCCTGCGATTTTGGTTGCGGTGATTTTCCGTGCCTTGGACGCGCTGCGCATCTTTGACCTGATTTATCTGCTGACGCCTCAATCCAATAGCACGATCACGATGTCGGTGCTCAGCTATCGCGAATTGCAGCAATTTGGCGATTACGGCGAAGGCTCTGCCATGTCGACACTGTTGTTCTTGATCATCACGGGCTTTGTTCTGTTGTACATCAAATTGGGTCGCGTTGACCTAAGTGGGGAGAAAAGCTAATGCCGACAACACCTTTTTGGCGGTTCATGTTTTACGTCGGGGTCTTTGCCATCGTGATCATTGCGGTTTTCCCGTTCTATTATGCGGTCATGACCAGTTTTGAAACCGGAACCGCGATCTTTAAGCCGAACATTCTGCCCGAAATGTTTTCATGGGCGAATTACAAGCAGGTCACAGGTCAACGCGCCTTTGCGACTTCGATCCTGAACTCGGTCTTTATCGCAAGCGTTACTGTGTTTTGTGCGCTGTTGTTGGCCGTGACGGCGTCTTATGCGTTGGCGCGTGTGCGGTTTCGCGGTCGGTCCCTGTTGCTTATGACAATTTTGGGCGTGTCGATGTTTCCGCAAATCGCGGTTTTGTCGGGCCTCTATGAATTGGTGAATATGCTTGGCCTTTACAACCGGCCTTGGGCCTTGGTCATGAGCTATACTATCTTTACGCTGCCATTTACGGTTTGGGTTTTGACCACATTCATGCGCGATCTGCCCACCGAAATCGAAGAGGCGGCCATCGTTGACGGCGCGACCCCTTGGGTGATTATTACCAAAGTGTTCTTGCCGCTCTTGTGGCCTGCGCTTGTCACAACGGGTTTGTTGGCATTCATCGGGGCATGGAACGAATTCTTGTTCGCGCTGACCTTTACCATTTCCGAAGACATGCGCACCGTGCCTGTGGCAATCGCACTCTTGTCCGGCGCAAGCGTCCAAGAAATTCCATGGGGCCCTATCATGGCTGCCAGTGTTATCGTGACAGTGCCGTTGATCGTACTGGTTCTAATATTCCAACGCAAAATCGTAGCGGGCCTGACCGCAGGCGGCGTAAAAGGCTGATCGCCGCCAAACGCGGCATTGCGATGGTGTTCCAATCCTATGCGCTGTATCCGCATATGACTGTCTATGAAAACATGGCCTTTGGCATGAAATTGGACAAAACATCCAAAGCCGAAATTAAGGCCCGCGTTCAAAAGGCGGCTGAATTGCTGCAAATCGAACATCTGTTGGATCGCCTGCCCAAACAACTGTCGGGGGGTCAACGTCAACGTGTTGCCATTGGCCGCGCGATTGTGCGCGATCCTCGGGTGTTTTTGTTTGACGAACCCTTGTCAAACCTTGATGCCGCATTGCGGGTTCAGACCCGTTTGGAAATTGCCAAGCTGCACCATGACATGACAGATGTCACCATGATCTATGTGACGCATGATCAGGTCGAAGCGATGACATTGGCGGACCGGATTTGCGTCTTGCGCGACGGTAAAATTGAACAAGTCGGAACACCTTCTGAATTGTATGAAAATCCAGCAAGTTTGTTTGTTGCGGGCTTTATCGGATCGCCACAGATGAATTTCCTGAAAGGTGCTTTTGCGGAAAAGCATAACTGTACCACATTGGGCATTCGTGCCGAGCATATCGAAATTGTGGATGCAGCGGATGCGGAATGGACGGGTAAGGTCGTTCACGCCGAAGATCTGGGGTCAGACAACTATCTGTTTGTCGACATCGGATCGGGTGACCCTTTGATTGTACGCCGCTCTGGCAAGTTGGCGACAACATTGGGCACACAATTGAATTTGCGGCCAGTTGCGGGGCATGTGCACCGCTTTGACGCCAACGAAAAACCAATCCGCTAACGGTTTGGACCCACAAACATTTAGCCTTTAATAGGATAAGACATGACAAAAATAGTACTCGTCGGTGCAGGATCTTTGCAATTCGGCACTGGTATGCTGGGCGATATCTTTACCAGCTCGGTGCTGAAAGGTTCAGAAATTATTTTGAACGATATCAACGAAGCCGCGGCACAGCGCACGTTGAAGGTCGCACAGGATTTCATCGCACAGAACAATCTGGATTTTTCTATTTCGGTTGATTCAGATCTGCGCAATGGGTTGAAAGGTGCGGATTTCGTTGTCATCTCGATCGAAGTGGGCGACCGCTTTGCGCTATGGGATATGGATTGGCGCATTCCTCAGCAATATGGCATCGGTCAAGTGTATGGCGAAAACGGCGGACCTGGTGGGTTGTTCCACAGCCTGCGAATCATCCCGCCAATTTTGGAAATCTGCCAAAAGGTTGTTGATGTTGCACCGAATGCGACTGTGTTCAACTACTCCAACCCAATGAGCCGCATTTGTACAACCGTACACCGCAAGTTCCCTGAGTTGAAATTCATCGGCATGTGCCATGAAATCGCGTCTCTTGAACGCCATTTGCCACCCATGTTGGAACAGCCACGCGACAACATCAAATACCGCGCGGCCGGTTTGAACCACTTTTCGGTTTTGACAGACGTGACCTATGTCGACAGCGGCAAAGATGCCTATCCCGACGTTCGTACAAAGTCAGAAGCGTATTTTAGCCAGATGCCAGGATATTCAGAAATCCTAACGGCGTCGCGCACAACGGGCAAAGCCGTCGAAACCGAAGGATGGATGGACATTGATCTGTCACATATCAACGATGTACGTCCTTGGTCCGATCGTTGGTTGTTCCGCGATATTTTGGAACGCTTTGGATATCTTCCAATCACATATGACAGCCATTTTGGCGAATATATCCAATGGGCGCATGATGCGTCGGACCATCGGGGCATTTTGGATTTCTACACGTATTATCGCAATTACCTTGGCAAAGTGACGCCAACCATCAAGGCAGAATTGCATGAACGTGTGGTGCCGATCATGGACGGGATCCTAACAGACAGCGGATATGAAGAAGCGGCTGTAAACATCCCGAACAAGGGCTATATCAAGGATCTGCCTGATTGGATCGCCGTTGAGGTCCCTGCAATCGTCACCAAAGATGGTGTAAAAGGCATCAATATGACGGTTCCCTCGGGGATCAAAGGTTTGTTGACCAACCAAATCGGTATTCATGACATGACCGCAGAAGCGATTTTGAACCAAAGCCGCGATTTGGTTATTCAGGCGCTCTTGGTCGATCCAATCGTCACCGTTTCCAAAGGGATTCCCGATCTGGTTGATCACATGATCGCAGAACAAAGTCCGTGGTTGGATTACCTGAAATAACGCTGATCCGCTGAATAAACACGGGTCAAAAAATCCTCGCCGCGTCCAAGTAAATCCGCTTGGGCGCGGTTTTTTGTTCCTCACGTTTTCGAAAAACGACGGTATCCGCATAATCATTGTCTAACTTTTGATCAAAAACTTTCAATTTGGTATCTAGCTTTCAATAAAAACGTCGGTGTGTTACACGTAAAGCCCGAA
>RGAJ01000420.1 GCA_009920225.1 Paracoccaceae bacterium | reverse complement strand
ATGAAATTTACGATGTTCAAATTTGGTTTGGGTGCATGTGCAATAATGCTAAGCACCTCAGCGTTTGCGGGAACGGCGTGCACAAGCACGTCAAGCGAGGCTGATCACACGGGATCAAATGCAGCGAATGGCGAACATGGATATTGTTTTCATACGCCACAACAGCTCAATCTCGTGATATATGAATTTGGCCTTTGCAAAGACGCGTCTTCTCCTGCGGATCGCGCCCCATGTACCGCGCTCTTTTCCGATACAGGCGGGCGCGCCGTCAACTTGTCCGTCGGGGCTGTTGACGAATTGATCGACAATATTTCGATAGATGGGGGCACATATACCCACACCTATCTGATTGCGAGCAATTAAACCTCGGTGAAATCTGTCATTGAATTCAGTGCGGCGCGCACTGGCGATCAGGGCAATTCCGGTAAATTCTGTTATACCGATGGGCGCAGTTGGGATAATAACCCACCATCAATCATGTCATGTGGCAGCACAGCTGCGAATGCCGTGGCGTCGGTCGAAAAAATTGGCCTTTAAGGGGCAAATAATAGCCACATGAATACCATGTTGGACTATACGGTTTCACAAGGGGGGCAGTCGATTGTCAGCGACCTTTATATGATTGCGTCAGATGGAACGTTGTCGACCGGTTTCGAAAATGATTTTGCCTTATATGCAAGCCAACGGTTGCCGGCACCCGTTGACGTGTCGGTCGATACAAAAAATATTGACGTTGCATTTTCGATTACTGACGGTGTGTCAATCGGATTTGATACAGCGTTTGATTTGGCAAACTCGATTTCTGCGTCGACACGCGGGTCAAACGACGCTGTGTGGGAAGGCTTACAGTTAATCATCACAGCCCAATAACCTCGCCAATATCGGCTTTTATAGGCACTAGTTAAATTGGTGGAACGCACGATGTCACATGTGAAATTTTTTCTGCATTCTGTTTCAGCGTGCTTACTGCCGGCAATGTTTTCGGGGCGGGGGCGGCGGGCCTGTCTTCCCCTAGCAACGTGGTCCTCGATGGTGGCCCTGCGGACGCGGTGTTGGGCGCCGGTGGTTATCTGCAGTGTGACGATACGCCAGACGCAATGGTGATCGAGTTTTACAAGTTAGGGCTTTGCAAAACAAAGCCGACATACGAAGATTATGGCGATTGTGAATTTTTGTTTGATAATTCTGCGGGGAAAACAACAACCTTGTCAGTTGGACTGTCCGATAGCCTTGTTCATGAAATATCCATATCTGAAGGTGAATACCCTTACGCCATGCTTGTTATTTCAAATAGCCTTGGTCTAAAAAACAAGGTCGTGTTTGATAATGCGATTTGGTCCATGGACGGTGGCGTTGGCCGCTACTGTGTCACAAATTCAAATGATCATACTTTCGCGCCAACTGATTTCTCGGATGGGAATTATACCTGTAACACCGATAGCACGGTGCAACCCGATGTGTCTTTTGTTACGTTAAAAGGGTTTTTTTTAATGATGACTACGGTGTCGTGCCGAATGCACCAATTTTTACGACCACGCTTTTGGATCAAGATTCGTCTTCAGGTGCGACGTTTGATGTTGTATTGTTGGATAGTGAAAAGAATGTCACATCCATTGTGCCAGCTTTTGACCAATATGGCAGCCCGTTTCCGACAAGCCAAGCGACACGTTTGTGGGTCGTGCAAACTTTCACAAAGCCTGTCGTAATTATGCCAGACACACGCAATATAGATATCGGTTTTTCAATCAAAGATGGTTCAATGTTAGGGT
>RGAJ01000419.1 GCA_009920225.1 Paracoccaceae bacterium | reverse complement strand
CGCTTTAGACCACCAGAAGATCCGCCAGATTCAACAACAGGTGTTGGAAAGTCAAAGTTTTCACCGAACGCCTCGGCAACAATGGATGCATATGGAAGAACTGTAGAAGACCCAGCAACTTGGACTTGGTCACGGGCAACAGCCGCTGTCGCACCCAAGGCGATCAAAGCAACGGTTGAGACAGAGCATTTAATAAAAGACATATTCTTTTCCTCGTTTCAGTGATGACAGTCTTGTCATCGGCGGGTCTACGACTCGTTTGCAAAAGGTATGTGACAGCTTTGTAACAGTTTAATGACAATGTCGGATAATATCAGGTTTTTGCCGCCTACCGCGGCAGGAACACGGAAAAGGTGCTTCCTTGGCCTAACACGCTTTCAATCTCAAGCCGACCGCGATGTCGCGAAATGATGTGTTTGACGATTGACAGGCCCAGACCTGTTCCCCCGACCTCGCGTGATCTGTGTTTATCAACACGGTAAAACCGTTCCGTGAGCCGCGAAATATGTTCGGCGCCGATTCCTTCGCCGTGATCGGTGATATGCACAACCGTCCCAACCCCGCGCAAGGGTTTTTGATGTGCAATATCACCCAATGTCACCGTAATGGTTTTATGAGGCCCACCATATTTGATCGCATTTTCGATCAAATTTGTGAACACCTGCCGCAATTGATCGCGATCCCCCTTGATGGTCACGGGGTCTGTGGCCCCTTCAAAGGCAATCGATACATTGTTTTTCTCAAGATTGGGCGACAGATTTTCCGACGTTTCCAACAAAATTTCACGCACATCCACATCTGTGGTGGGGCGCATGTGAATATTGCTTTCGACTTGGTTCAATGACAGCAAATCATTGACCAACCTGTTCATCCGCTCGGCCTCGCCGCGCATGATGTCCAAAAACCGAACCCGTGCGGTTGCGTCATCCTTGGCAACCGTTTGCAAGGTTTCCAAAAACCCAAGGATCGACGTCAAAGGTGTGCGCAATTCGTGGCTAACGTTACTGACGAAATCACGACGCATTTGACGGGTCTGTTCGCTTTGCGTCCTGTCTTCAAAGGACACCATCACATGCTGTGAATCAATCTTTCTGATCCACAAAGTGTAAAAGCTTTCGAGTTTGTGAACTGATGTCCGCCATTCTAATTCACTGGCATCCCCTCTTGATAATGTCGCCTCGATCGCGGCAATCACATCGGGCGTGCGGATCGCCTGCACAAAATGGCGCCCTTCGATGTTGGGCCCCAAGATCGCATGCGCTAGATCGTTTGCACATATCAGAGTTTCGCGTTTATCAATAATGATGCACGCAATTGGTAGGGCTGCAATGATATGTTTCATATGGCGTCCGCGGCGTTAACAAGGATCATGTTCGTTTTCATGACATATGACACTAACGCGGCTTTGTAACTAAGTTATGTCACGTGGACCGGTAATTTCAAACGTTACGCTGCCCCAAAATCACGATGGGGCAGCGTATGGGGTTTGACCAATAAAAAGAGCACGATCATTCACCTAAGCAAATGTCGAAAAAAGAACGCTTTTATTGGACAATTCCGATATTACTTTTGAACAGCAAATATACCGTCAATACCAAATATGCCGCAATACATTCAATTTAAATCGAGAGTGTTATGGGAACATAGGCGCCACATTGATAAAACTCGAGATGAAAGCGGGTGCCCACTGTCACAGACAATTGACACCCGAAATATTTTATACGGATTTATTGTTTTCCCGCGAACACTCCAACCTTGACGCCATCTGTC
>RGAJ01000418.1 GCA_009920225.1 Paracoccaceae bacterium | reverse complement strand
GCCAGAAACTGTTTCCACCCGCGACAGGAGATTTACCTTGGATACGACAACCGTTCTAACCCAACTCGGTCAGCTGATCGGTCAAGATCAGATCAACACCAACACAGATGATTTGTACGAAGCGTCGGCAGATCGCTATAAGAAATACGCAAAAGCGCGCAAGGTTTTGGATGTGCCGCTGCCAATTGCAATCGTGTATCCCGAAACGGCGGAACAGGTCGCTACGCTTTTGTCATTTTGTAATGAAAACGCGATCAACGTGATCCCGCGTGCGGGGATGACCGCGACCGAAGGCGGATTGGAAAATTGGAAAGACAAGACAATTGTCGTTGATACGGCACGGTTGAACAAAATTCTAAAGATCGATCCCTATAACAGCCAAGCCACCGTCCAAGCAGGCGTGCCCTTGCAGCAGCTAGAGGACGAGCTGCGCAAGATTGGGTTTACAACGGGTCATTCCCCGCAATCAAAACCCGTGGCCAAATTTGGCGGATTGGTTGCCACACGGTCGATCGGGCAGTTTTCCACGCTGTATGGCGGGATCGAGGATATGGTGGTTGGGTTGGAATGTGTTTTCCCAGATGGGCACATTTCACGGATCAAAAACGTATCGCGCCGCGCGGGTGGACCCGACATTCGCCATATCGTGATCGGAAACGAAGGGTCGCTGTGCTATATCACAGAGGTCACTGTGAAAATCTTTAAATTCTATCCGGACAATAACCAGTTCTTTGGCTATCTGATCAAAGACGTTGCGGGTGGCATCGAAATCCTGCGCGAAGTCATGGTTGCGGGGTATCGCCCCTCTGTTGCGCGGGTGTATTCCGAAGAAGATGCTGCGCAGCATTTTGGCCATTTCTATGACGGCAAATGCGTTTTGTTGTTCATGGCAGAGGGTCCAAAACCTATCGTCGATGCAACAGGTGCCGCGATTGAAGAGGCGGTTCAAAAATTCAACGCCCATATTATTGAAACGGTCGATCCAAAGCATATTGAGAATTGGTTTACCCATCTCAATTGGTCGCAAGCGCATATTGATGCAGAATTTGCGGAAATGCGGGAAAAGCCATCGCATGCAGGGTTCACAACAGAAATTTCTGCCGATTGGTCGTCAATTCCTGTGATCTATGACGCGGTGATGCGCCGCATCCGTGCAGAATTTGATCTTGCCGACGAATTGACCATGTTGGGTGGGCATTCATCGCACAGCTATATCAACGGGACAAATATGTATTTCGTGTACAACTACACGATCAATTGCGCCCCAGAAGATGAATTGTTGGTTTATCACCATCCGATTCAAAAGATTATCGTTGAAGAAACGCTGAAACATGGCGGGTCGATGTGCCATCACCACGGGATTGGCAAATATCGCAGTGAATGGACCAAAGATGAACATGGCAGCGCATTTTACATGTTGGAAAAGCTAAAACAGGCGTTTGATCCAAACGGTATCATGAACCATGGCACAATTTTCCCTGTGGATGAGATAAACACATATATTTATCGCACCTCAGGGACAGAGTAAGCCAACATAGCAATTGATCGGGTGACGCAGGAGACAGGCAATGAACCCCACAGATTTCAACATGGAGTTTTTTTCTCTCAAAGGGAAAAACGCGATTGTAACGGGTGGTAACGGCGGATTGGGCCAAGCCTTTTCCACCGCCTTGGCCAAAGCAGGGGCCAATGTGTTGGTCCCAAGTTTGATGGATGACGACGGCACAACCCGCAGCATGGTTGAAAGCTGTGGGGTCAGCTATGAATTTGT
>RGAJ01000417.1 GCA_009920225.1 Paracoccaceae bacterium | reverse complement strand
AGGCACACGGTGACGGTGCATAACGTGGACATCAGGGGGTGTGCCACCTGCATAGGCCGCTTTGATCTGATCATAGTAATTGCCCCAATCGGTTGGCAATGTCTCAACCGTTACGCCGTCAATTTCCGCTGACGCGGCATTGATGATCGATTGGATGATACAGGCTTCTCCGACCGACGTTTTTGTATCGGTTCCTGCATCTTCACACGCGCCAAAAAAGCGGCCGAGCGAAATTTCCTGCGCGGTCGCTGGGGCAACCAATCCAGCAACAAGTGCTGCACTTATAATAACGTGTTTCATTTATACCTCCCACGTTTTGATTTTGGGACACCGTCCCGACTTAGCCCTTGGATCCTCCGACGCTCATGGCGCGCACGACATAGCGTTGAAAGGTCAAGAAAAGGATGACAACAGGAAGCGAGGCAATGACGCCCGAGGCCATGATACGGCCCAGCCCTTCTGATTGTGCGAAATTGGATTGCAGACTGGCCAGCCCCAGCGTGATCGTGAAATAGTCACGCTTTTGCGCCGATACCAGCGGCCAAAGATAGTCGTTCCATGAATACAAAAATGTCAGGATCGCCAAGGTAACCATAGCGGGCCGCGCCAAAGGCAACATAACATACCAGAAGATTTGCAGCCATCCGACGCCTTCTAATCTGGCCGCCTCTTCGATGTCTTTCGAGATGCCTTTGAAAAATTGCATCATCAGAAAAACACCAATCGGCACGGCCACACGCGGCAAAATCAACGCATGATACGAATTGTGCCAGCCAAAATCAGCAAACATCGTATAGAGCGGGATAAACACGGCCTGTTCCGGAATCATTAGCCCAATCAGACACAAAAAGGTCAGCGTATTTTTGAACGGAAATTCCAACCGCGCCAAAGCATAGCCCGCCGTTGTCGAGACAGCCAACACACCAAGCGTCATTCCAAGCGCCACGACCAGAGAATTCCAAAACCAGATTGGCGTGTGACCAAAGGCAAACAGGTCCACATAGTTTTCAAAGGTAAAGGGAATAGGCACCATGCCCAATGCCGTGGAAGAGGTTGTCCGCGCCAACACATCATTTGGTTGCAACGATAATGACACCATCCAAAGCGTTGGGATCAACCACACAAACGCTGGGATTGATAACATCGTTATTAAGGTGAAATATCCGCGCCAGTGTGTCATTCTTGGTCTCGCCCAATCATAAATTGCAAAAACGAGAACGCCCCCATGATGACAAATAAAAACACCGCCATTGCCGCCGCACGGCCCAGTTCGCTATCACGAAACCCCGTTTGATAGATATACCGCACCAAAACCTGTGTACTGTCATTCGGGCCACCATTTGTCATCAGGTGCACTTGGCCAAAGACCTGAAAATGCAAAATAATTTGCAACACAATCACAAACGTGATTGTGCGTTTCAAATTTGGTAATGTTATGAACCAAAAGGCTTTTACCCCGGTGGCGTTGTCCAATGCGCCTGCTTCGTAAAGGTCTTTTGAGATGTCTTGTAGGCCAGCAAGAAACAATATCATCGCAATCCCAAGCGACCACCATACCGTTGTAATGACGACCGCCGCCATCGCAAATTGCGCATCCGTTAACCACACGATGGGCGATCCACCAAAGACATTGATGACATTTGCAATCAACCCTTGGCGTGGTGAAAACATGATTTGCCAGATCAAGGTCACCACCGTGACAGACAAAACATTGCTTAGAAAAAACAGTGTTCGCAAAACAGCCATCGCGCGCGTTTCGCGGTTTAACGCGGCCGCTAAGATCAACGCCACCCCCGTCA
>RGAJ01000416.1 GCA_009920225.1 Paracoccaceae bacterium | reverse complement strand
CATTCCCATCACCACAATGGGCTGTCGAGGCACACGGGGCCGATTGGACCAAGCCCGGCAATATCGTTGTAAACGGTGCCTATATCCTAACCGAACACGTACCCCAAGAACGGTCCGTTCGCGTCCGCAACGACAAATATTGGAATAACGAAAACACGATCTTGGATACCATCACCGCCTTGGTCATCAATGATGAAAACGTGGCATTGACACGTTATGTTGCTGGTGAATTGGATCAAACTGATGTTCCAGCTGGCCAATTCAAAAAGCTAAAAGCAGAACGCCCAGACGAAGCGATCAATGTGCCAGAGCTGTGTTCGTACTACTATCCGTTCAACATGACCGAAAGCGGCAACCCTGCGCTACAAGATAAGCGTGTACGCCAAGCGTTGTCATATGCAATTGACCGCGACATCATCACAGAAAACATTCTGCAAGCGGGACAAATCGCGGCTTATACATTCACGCCTGGTGCGACTGCGAATTTCTCGGTGCCAGATGTAGAATACGGCACATGGACACAGGCAGAGCGGGATGCAAAAGCCAAAGAATTGATGGCTGATGCGGGTGTTGAAAACCTTGATCTGGAAATTCTGTACAACACATCCGAAGCGCACAAGAAAATCGCGATCGCAATCAGCCAAATGTGGAAACAAAAGCTGGGTGTTAATGTGACATTGGCGAACCAAGAATGGAAAACATATCTTGAAACACGTGGCAGCCAACAATTCCAAGTGGCGCGTGCAGGATGGTGTGGTGACTATAACGAAGCATCGACATTCTTGGATCTTATGAATTCAGCGTCTGGTTATAACGATGGCAAATATGCGAATGCCGAAGTTGACAGCCTTTTGGCCGAAGCCAAGACAATGGCAGACCCACAGTCCAACTATACTCGGATTGAACAAATCATCGCCGATGAAATGCCGATCATTCCGATCTATCACTACACAGCGAATTTCTTGTTGGATACATCTGTAAAAGGATGGCCATTCGAGAACGTCGAAAAACAAGTGTATATGCGCACATTGTATAAAGTCGAAGACTAATACGAAACAAGGGCGCTCGTCAGGGCGCCCTACCTTGTGGGTTAGACAATGTTCAATCTTATCTTGCGACGTACGCTCGTCGCAATTCCAACTCTTTTAATCTTAATCGTCGTGACGTTCTTGTTGATGCACTCTGCCCCTGGCGGACCATTCACAAGTGAAAAACCGTTGCCACCAGAAGTCCTTGCACGGGTTGAGGCGAAATATGGTTTGGATCAACCGCTTCCACTTCAGATGTGGAATTATGTGGTTGGGATTGTGACCGAATTCGATTTCGGGCCGTCGTTCCGATACAAAGACCGCACCGTAAATGAAATTTTCGCCCAAGGTTTGCCGATCACGCTGACCTATGGAACCTTGTCATTCGTGCTGTCTGTTGTGGTTGGCGTGTTTTTGGGTGTTTGGGCCGCAATTCGGCAGAACACCTGGATTGACTATCTGACGGTTGCGTTTTCCATGTTGGCGCAGGTGTTGCCCAACTTTGTCATGGGTCCGATCCTGATCTTGATCTTTACCCTTTGGCTTGGGTGGTTGCCCGGCGGCGGCTGGAACGGTGGGCAATGGCAATATATCGTCTTACCTGTTATCGCATTGTCGACGTCTTTTATGGCATCGATTGCGCGGTTGATGCGGTCATCAATGTTAGAGGTTCTGCAATCCAACTTTATCCGCACCGCGCGTGCCAAGGGCATGCCTGAATCAACTGTGATTCTGCGCCATGCGCTAAAGCCCGCAATGTTGCCTGTTATC
>RGAJ01000415.1 GCA_009920225.1 Paracoccaceae bacterium | reverse complement strand
AAAACAGATCATAGGTTTCGCTTAGAACGCTTTGATCGTCTTTGGTCATCAAGCCCACTTCGCAAACCGATCCTAAGCCAGACAAAACATCACGTTTATCTGAACCCGACACCAAAGCACCCATTTGCGAAAATAATTCAATATCTTGCAGGCGTCCGCCCCCCGTTTTTACCTGCCAAGGATCGGTATCGGTCTTGGCCAGAGAAATGCGCAGACGCATGCGCGACAACGCATCCATAACAACATCTGTGTCGCGGTGGCCCATCAGCTTGGCACGAAACTGTTCCACATCATGGGCCAATTCGGGCGGCCCCGCGATCACACGGGCGCGTGTCATCGCCAAATGTTCCCAAACCCATGCTTCGTTCAATTGATAGCTTTGAAATGCGTCCCATGACGTCGCAACGGGACCTTTGTTTCCCGATGGGCGCAGGCGCATATCGACCTCGTACACGCGCCCTTCGGCCATGGGGGCCGTCATCGCGGTGATCAAGGCTTGGGTCAGACGCGCGTAATATATTCGCGCCGCCAAAGGCCGTTTGCCATCGGACATGTCAACGCCCTGCGCGTCATAGATCACGATCACATCCAAATCAGAATTGGCATGCAACCGCGCCGCGCCCAAGGATCCCATGCCCAAAACAACCGCCCCCCGACCCGGCGGGGTTCCGTGTTTACGCGAAAATTCATCGATCACTTCGGGCCAGAGCCCTTGCAACATCGCTTGGGCCAGATCCGCGTATTGGCGCGACGCAGTTGCCGCATCTATGATGCCACGCAACAAATGCACGCCAATGCGGAAATGCCATTCCTTGCCCCACCGTCGCGTCGCATCAAGTTTGCGTTCATAGTCGCTTTCGCGCAGCAATCGCGCGCGCAGATCTTGGGCCAGGCTGTCGATATCGGGCCATGTGTCCCAAAAGGACCCGCCAATCACCGCATCCAGCACTTGGGAATTGCGCGATAAATGCCGTGCAAGCGCAGGGGCCGTGCCAATGATATCGATCAAAAGATCAATCAGGGATGCGTTTGCCTCAAACAGCGAAAACAACTGCACCCCTGCAGGAAGACCTTCTAGAAATTTATCGAACGCGATCAAAGCGTCATCGGGCTTTGCTGCAGTGCGCAATCGGGACAAGATTTCAGGACGAAGCCGTTCAAAGATGGCCTCAGCCCGTTCTGTCCGCAGCGCAGCATAACTGGGCCAGCGTGCGATAATGTCCTTTTCGTGTTGGCTGACCTCTTGTTGCGCCACGGGCAATTGCGGTGTGAAAAAGCCTTCGGTCGTGTGGTGCACATCCTCAAGTCGCTGCTTTAAATCCTGTTTGAGCGCGGTTGTTTCCTGCCCCATAAGTGCCGAAAATCGGGCAAAGCCATCTTCGCCCGCGGGTAAATCATGGGTTTGCGCATCGTTGATCATTTGCAAGCGATGTTCAACCATGCGATGGGCGCGGTAATGATCGCCAAGGCGATCTGCCGTATCACGGTCGATCCATTCCTTGTCCGCAAGCGCGCCAAGCCCCTGTAACGTACCACGGCAGCGCAGATCAGGATCACGCCCACCGGCGATCAATTGGCGCGTCTGGGTGAAAAATTCGATTTCCCGAATGCCGCCCCGCCCCAATTTCATATTGTGCCCCAAGAGGGTAATGGGACCCCCTGTGCCTTTGTGTTCGCGGTAGCGCAACCGCAATTTATGCGCATCCTCAATCGCGGCAAAATCCAGATGCTTGCGCCACACAAACGGCGATAGGTTTTTCAAAAACCCCTGCCCCGTTTCCATATCCCCCGCACACACAC
>RGAJ01000414.1 GCA_009920225.1 Paracoccaceae bacterium | reverse complement strand
GTTTAATCGCAACGTATCCCAAGCCTCCGCCCTAAGCATTTCATTAAAAAGCGGGCCAAGCGCTACGACATCTTGCGCGCAATAATCTAAAATCGACTTTTGCTGAACCTTAGTCCACGGCCCACCCGTAAGGATCAAGTCGCGGGTTTCGTCTTTGGCGTTTGGTATGAGATCCTCTAGCCCAAATTGGGCGAGGGCACTCACGAGGCTGCGCCGGGTAACATTGGCATCTCCGTTTGTCATACATCTAAATTCTGCATAGAGATCAACCAAGCTGACCTCTGTGCACCAATCCAGTGTGATCATGCACTGCAACTCTGCTGGTGCAAAATAGGATACCAACAAGGTTGTCTCCCCCGTATCAAACGGGGGAACGAGCATGGCGATTAATTCATCGCGCCAGTAGCGCTCAATACGGCCTGAGCGCAGATCCTGCATCACCATGCACACAACGTTGGGGTTTTCGCCATCTTGTCCAAAAAACTCAAAGTCGATGGCGTAGATCTTGTCAAACGGCAAGCTATCGACGGAACTATGCATTAGTCTTGCCCCCATAACTTACGCAGTGCTGGGTGATCGCGGTCTTCGATCACATGGGTAGTGCCAAAGGCGATGGTTAATATCTCTTCAAAAGATAGATCCGGCCAAATGGGTTCGGGGAGATCTCCTTGAGCAACAACGGCTTCATAGCATCCAACCGCGCGGTTCGATGAGAGCCTTACCCACTTTGTTTCGGCCATCGCCGCCACCTGACGCTGTGTGCTGTTCCAAGTATTTTCTACACCATCATCCGGCATGGGTGGAACGGGCCACAAAGAAACATTGCCTTGGCGATCTATCGTAAGTCGCAAGCAGACAATCTTAAGATCCTGTGCCACCAAGCTGGCTATACTCGGGCTGAGCAAATAGGGTGAATCATCGCCTTCAAGCGTCAAAATCGCGCAGTCCAAGGCGTGCTCTGCATCTGTGCTAACGCGCACGAACTGCTGCTTTCCAGGCTTTGACACCGGGACACGCGTAATGACTTTTTGCGTGACAGGCAGTGCTGAGCCGTTATTGGAAATTTTGAATTTAGAGAAATCCATTTTCACAGAGTTTTTCTGTTCATGATTGGTCATGATTGATCCTCCTGATCGGAATTTGTTGTATCTTGTGGTGTCTCGGGCAGGGGTTGTCCGCTGACGTGATCTGGCAATTCTAATAAGACGGCCAATACGTCATCGCAGAGCAATCCTAGGCGCGAACAGGAGTCGATTAGGGTTTTACGCAGGGTACAGTGGCATTTACCCAACCAGACGCCTGTGTTCGTACCTGAAGAGCGTTTTTGAATAATCCACTGGCCACCAGTACGCCCTATGATCACGCGCCAGTTGTCACGGCAGTTGACGAGCACATGCGCATAGTTGTCATCACGCTCGCGCTGTGACGAAGACGATTGTATATCCTTGCCCCCTGGCTTTGGAGTGCCGCGGGGGGGCTTTGTAGGCTTGTCCATTACCAATGCCCTCCCTGTTTGTAGCAGGTTGCATCGGCCAGCTTTTGCTCCGCGAATTCCATCGCTTCAGCCACATCATATACCGCAGCTCGATTAGGGCGGCGCACCGTCAAAGGCCATGTCTGAATTGTGCGGTGGCTGACGGGGAAATAGTGATGTGTAATGATCCGAGCAAGCGTCTTGCGATCTGCATATCGTGGAAGCGGCAATTCTGGTGCCCAGTGGGCAGTTTTATAAGTCATGGTAATCCCCACAATTGTTAAGTGTGGGGCTATTGTCGCGAAACGCTACTTTAAGATCTAAATG
>RGAJ01000413.1 GCA_009920225.1 Paracoccaceae bacterium | reverse complement strand
AATAGGCCAAAGCTATATTGATAGAAACGCAAGCAAATCTAGTAGCATTTTCAAATTTTACCGAACAATCAAAAACGGCGACCCAAAGGCCGCCGCTTGATGTGCAAGAATGGATCAAACCTTAGTAATCAGATTTGATTTGAACGTAGGTATTTGTTGTGGTGTAGTGCATACTACGGACGCGACAGGAACAGAGGGCCACGAGGTCACTTTTGGAATTGTTTACAAGGATACAAACGAAAAAGCACCAGGCGATATACGCGTTGACACAACTGTCAAAGTTTATCAGTTTGACGTTATCGTGCGCGCGGTAAATGATGCACCGACCGCAATAAACCACAGCGCAAGCTTTTTGGACGGCGCTGCCGCACGGCAGGTGATCGACGCTCGCACATTGTTCAACGACGTGGATGGCGATGAGCTAGCGCTTTCCTTGTCGGGAAACCCTGACTGGATCAGCATCGATCCAAATGGAATGCTGGTGATTAACGGTTCAATTCCAAGCGGCGCATCCCAAATTGAGAGTGCTGCCGGAAAAGGCATCTATAAGTTTTGGGTGAACGCCGATGACGGTAATGGAGGCACAGCACAGTCAGAAGTCACCATTGACGTGAGCAACGTTGACCCAACCGCATCAACGGTTGACCCACAACTTTTCAAAGATGGCGCAGCCGCAAAAAGTATTTTGAATCTGTCCACCGTCTTTACGGACACAGATGGCGATATTCTCGAATACGGATTGGGCACTGATGCCCCTGATTGGATCGGGCTAAACGTCTCGACTGGGGCACTAGAGATTATCGGAAAGGTTCCAGCGAATGCATCCGAAGCTGGAAGTGGTACTTACAAAAACCGTTATGATTTTACAGTGACCGCAAACGACAACGAAGGCGGAACAGCCCAGCAAACTATCACGATATTTGCCGTCAACGTCGTCCCGACACCGACGAATACAATCGCAGCTGCCTCCGTTGACGACGGTCAATCGTCAGGCGAAATTATCGACATGTCCACCCATTTCGCCGACACTGATGGGGACACAGATCACATTTATTCAATCACGAACACCGACAACACCATCACGGACCTTTTCGAGATTGACGCAACCACAGGCGTCATTTCGATCAAGGACGGCGCATCGATCCCGATCAACGCATCAACGACATCGGGATATACGATCACGGTGCAAATCGATGACAAGGAAGGCGGCATCACAACCAAAGACGTCACAATCGATGTTGCGAACGCAAACATAAAAACGGTCGGAACGTTACCACCCGTCACGGCGACCAAGGATAAAGACATCACGATCGATACCAACATCTTTGTTGATCCAGACGGCGATGTTCTGACCTTTTCTGCGGCCGGGCTACCCGATGGTTTGTCAATCGATCCCACAACCGGTATGATTACGGGAAAATTGGGGCAAAACGTCGTTGCAGGAACGGCCTATGTTATCACGATCACGGTGACAGACAGTCAAGGTTCAGTTGTTAGCAAGACATTCAGCCTTAACACAAAATCTGCGCCTAGCTCCAACAGCGACGAGGTCGTTCGAAACAGTTTGCCTGTTTTCTCTTCAAATGTTGACCACACGCCACCTGCGATCCAAGTGAAAAATGTGGTCATCGATGCCACCCGCGCTTTGGGTTTGGGCCTGTCGTCAAACGTGCAGATTGATGCCAGCCAACCGATCATCACCACTGTAAATGGTCTTGGATCGCTCGCATCAAGTACAGAGGTAAAGTCATCGATTCCAATATCCAATCTGGTTCAGGATAAAATATTGAACGATGCAGATCGCCGCTACATTGATGTCGCG
>RGAJ01000412.1 GCA_009920225.1 Paracoccaceae bacterium | reverse complement strand
GACACACCGCCATGGCAAATGCGCCGGCTTGGGCATCACTGACGCTGTGATCGGCAATACCCGTCACCATCCAAGCCATTTCTTGTGACGTGGGGGCAATCCCGTTGCGCAATCGCCAAATGATGCCGGCGGCGTCCATTCACACGTCTTTCATATGACCCGCCCCAAAGGCACCGGGCAACAAATCGGACACGCGAACAGTTTTTTCCGCACCTTTTATCGTGGCCATCGTGACCTGCACATCCCCGGCGGCAAATTCTGCCAATTTTTGGCGACACCCACCGCAAGGCGGTACAGGATCGGGGCTGTCGGCGATAACGTAAACTTCGGCGATCTTGGTGTCGCCCCCTGCAATCATCGCGGCGATTGCACCGGCTTCGGCACAGGTCCCTTCGGGATAGGCGACATTTTCAACGTTTACCCCCACATATACCCGCCCCGACGCCGCACGAATGGCGGCGCCAACCTTGAAATTGGAATAGGGCGCATAGGCCTTTGGCCAAATGTCTCGTGCTGCTTTCGATAATGTCATGGTCACCCCCGTTTTTAAAAAAGATTAGTGCGGAATATCACCATGAGCAACGGAAGATTTCAATTCCTCGGATATCGAAAGCAGACAATCAACTTTGCACTTTTCCTGAAAACAATTTTAGTTTAACATTAAACTAAATTTTTCGGAGCCCCAAAATGACCGACAACGCCAACGATAACCTTCGTCAAGCCGCGCTTGCGTATCACGAATTTCCAAAACCAGGTAAATTGGAAATTCGCGCAACCAAACCCATGGCAAATGGTCGAGATTTGGCACGCGCCTATTCACCCGGTGTGGCAGAGGCCTGTTTGGAAATCAAAGCAGACCCCGAAACAGCAAGCCGCTATACATCGCGCGGGAATTTGGTTGCAGTGGTATCAAACGGAACAGCAGTGTTGGGATTGGGCAATATCGGCGCTTTGGCGTCCAAACCCGTGATGGAAGGCAAAGCTGTCCTGTTCAAGAAATTTGCCAATATCGACTGTTTCGATATCGAGGTGAACGAAAGCGATCCCGAGAAATTGGCAGATATTGTCTGTGCGCTTGAGCCGACCTTTGGCGCGATTAATCTTGAAGACATCAAGGCACCTGATTGTTTTATCGTTGAAAAACTGTGTCGCGAACGGATGAACATCCCTGTGTTTCATGATGACCAACACGGAACAGCCATTGTTGTGGGTGCGGCCGCAACAAACGCGCTGCGTGTGGCCGGAAAACGGTTTGAGGATATCAAAATCGTTTCGACCGGTGGCGGTGCGGCGGGTATTGCATGTTTGAATATGCTGGTGAAACTTGGCGTGAAACGCGAAAACATCTGGCTGTGTGACATCCAAGGTGTCGTCTATCAGGGTCGCGTCGAAGACATGAACCCGCAAAAATCAATGTACGCCCAAGACACCGATCTGCGCACATTAGATCAGGTCATCGATGGGGCGGATTTATTCCTTGGGCTGTCAGGGCCGAATGTTTTGAAACCTGAAATGGTCGCAAAAATGGCGAAACGGCCGATTATTTTTGCGCTGGCAAACCCCAATCCGGAAATCATGCCCGATGTTGCGCGGTCCGTGGCGCCAGATGCCATTATCGCAACCGGTCGCAGCGATTTTCCGAACCAAGTGAATAACGTCTTGTGTTTCCCTTTTATTTTCCGTGGGGCACTGGACGTAGGCGCAACCGAAATTAACGATGAAATGCAGCTTGCGTGCATCGACGGGATTGCGGAATTGGCCCGCGCAACGACAAGCGCCGAAGCGGCCGCAGCCTATCAAGGCGAAGTTATGAATTTCGGGGCCGATTA
>RGAJ01000411.1 GCA_009920225.1 Paracoccaceae bacterium | reverse complement strand
ATCTTGGCCCATGGATCAAGACACTTCAAGGGGTTACACAAATTGTTCGGGTAAATCCCAAATCGCATACAACGATTTTTCACCAATCCTTAAAAGGCGATGTACTGTTGCGCTGACGGCAACCGCATCATTGCGCTGAACGGCGTGTGACACGTCACCCGCAACCGTGCGCACAGAAATAAACCCGCACATTTCGGCAAGCGTCGCAATCTTTTGCACGGTCGATACAAGTCGATCGAAGCGGTTGTTCAAAAAATTGGTTTCCGCCTCGCCTAATGCTTGTGCCATGGTATCGGCCAGATGAAACACATGATCCGACACGTCCTGTTCGACCGATCGTTTCAAATGATGTCCTAATCGATTGGTATCTATGTGGATCGCTTCGATCGGTTCACGAATGGTTAAAACGTTCATTGTTAGTCCCTACTTTTTCTCACCTGTCGAAAGACTGCAGCCTTTTGGATGATAAAAGGTTTATCGCCGGTACAATTTTCACTCGAATTCTAATTGAATTCGGTCTATTGCGGTTAAAATACGACTGACTGGGGGTTCACCATGGATGATTTCAAACTTCTGCCGGCGTACTTGGTACAACGGTATCATGGATGGCATGCAACCAATTATACGGAAAATCGCGCATGGTATCGACGTTTAGCAAACGAAGGTCAAAGACCGCGTGCGATGGTCATTTCATGCTGTGATTCACGTGTACATGTGACATCTATTTTTGGCGCAGATCAGGGTGAATTTTTTATCCATCGCAACATTGCGAACTTGGTTCCCTCTTACAGCCCAGATGGCGAACAACACGGCACCAGTGCGGCAGTGGAATACGCGGTCACGGCACTAAAGGTTGCGCATGTGATCGTCTTGGGCCATTCGAATTGCGGCGGCGTCAAGGGATGTATGGACATGTGCCAAGGGCACGCGCCCGAGCTGGAAGAAAAAACCAGCTTCGTCGGACGCTGGATGGATATTTTGCGGCCCGGTTATGAAGAGATCAAGGACCGTTACGACCAAGATCAATTGCCACACGCGCTTGAGAAAAAGGCAGTTCTGGTATCTCTCAACAATCTGCTGACCTTCCCATTCGTTCGCGAAGCGGTCGATGCAGAAGAGTTGACGCTGCATGGTCTGTGGACAGACATTGGCGAAGGCGGTTTGGAAGTTTACGACGCGAAAACCAAAGAATTCATCGCGGTCTAAGAAAAACGCCCTTAGTCGGGGCGTTTCGTGCGTGGGCGATATTTCAAAAGTGTCAGCGCGATCATCCGGTTAAAACGGGCCCTTTGCAAAAGCGTCATTTCGTGCCCGCCTTTCGCGCCTGCGCGTCCTCGACCGCATGCTCATGTTCCACCCCAAGCTGGACAATCCGGCCAGATTTGAAACGCTCGTCTTTTCCGTAAACTTTCATCTTCAGAATGTCCGCATTCGCAACGCGAAATTCATATGCAAAAATCGCTTCCAGCTCTTCGCGACACATCGCGGGTTCGCCCGATTTAATCAAGCTCGCGTGGTATCTGCCAGATTTCTTTTGGATACGGGAACGAAAGGACCTGTACGCTATGCTAAACATGAGGATCCCTTCATGCTAGACCAGCCCAGTGCCCAAGGTAAGGGATGCGGTGTCATAGACACTGGGCCGATCCAACCTCTCACGCGGGGTTCGCGTGGCTGCGGAGTACCGCAAGCATTCTGTTAAAACCGTTAAGATTACGGTACAAAAAAAAGCCCCCCCGCGCATCTGAGCGAACGGAGGGGTTTTTGGTTTTACATTGGCTAATTCTGTTTTGATGTCGTTTGTTTTGGCTGCATCTTTTTTAATCGTTT
>RGAJ01000042.1 GCA_009920225.1 Paracoccaceae bacterium | reverse complement strand
AAATGTATCTAAAGGACCGACGATGGCCAAATTCATTGATCTGACTGTCACCGCGATTGAACCGACCACCGCCGATGCGGTTGTGGTCAGCCTGATGCCAACGGACGGATCGGTCTTGTCCTTTGTCCAAGGCCAGTATCTGACGTTCAAGCATATGATTGACGGGGCTGAGGTGCGGCGTTCCTATTCCATATGTTCCCCCGTTGGCGGTCAGGCGGTTCAAGTCGGCATCAAACGGGTTGACGGCGGGGCGTTTTCAAATTGGGCCAATGCCGAATTGAAAATCGGCGACACGCTGCAGGCCCTGTCACCCATGGGGCATTTTCACACGCCTTTGTCCCCCGAACAATCGCGCGCCTATGTGGGCTTTGCCATCGGATCGGGCATCACCCCCCTTTTGTCGATCATCCGCACCACATTAGAGACAGAGACCCGATCAACATTTTCACTGGTCTATGCCAATCGATCCATCCAAACCATCATGTTCAAAGAAGAGTTAGAGGATCTGAAAAATAAATATATGAACCGCCTAAACGTGGTTCATATCCTGAAAACTGGACAAGAAGATATCGAATTTTTTTCTGGCCGACTGGACAGGCCCAAGCTGCAGGATTTGTTCACAAAATGGCTGCATGTGCCAAATTTTGACACTGCATTTATCTGCGGACCGCAAGAGGCCATGACAACCATCGCCAATACCTTGCAAGAGTTTGGGATGGACCAGAACAATATTAAATATGAATTGTTTGGGACGCCAAATGCGCGCCCAAAACCTGCGGTCCAAACACAAGCGAAAACCACAGATGTGGCATTGAAAGTCGTTATAGACGGGGTGTCCCGCGACCTAAGCGGCGGATCTGATATGTCGGTTCTTGATGCCGCCTTGGCCGCCGGCATCGAAGCGCCTTATGCCTGCAAGGCAGGCGTCTGTTCCACCTGCCGCTGCAAAGTCACAGACGGCCACGTGGAAATGCGCGTGAACCACGCCCTTGAAGATTACGAAGTGGCCGCAGGTTACGTTTTGTCGTGCCAAGCCTATCCAAAAACTGCATCCGTTTCGGTCGAATACGACGAATGATCGGTACATCGTTTATGCGTTCGATGTTACCTTAGGTTTTTCATAGATTGCTCAGGTATTGCCCTGTGATATGCAAGTCATCCTACCCAAGTTCTGGAAAATACCACTATCCCTTTAACCCCCGAAGCACCAAACGCGTTGCATCAACCAGCGGTGCGTGGGTTTCCGACAGGATTTGAAGCCGGTCGAAACGATCCGGATCATCATTGACGGCCTTGCGCAGTGCCGCGCCAAAAGCCATCCGCAGTTCGGTTCCAATGTTGAATTTGCAGATATGTGTCGTGCGCGCCAAAACGGTGCGTTGATCCATTGGCACACCCGATCCACCATGAATGACAAGGGGGACTTGGGTCAGCGCTTCGATCTCTGCAATGCGTTTGCTGTCCAATTGGCCGTCTTTGTTCTGTTGCAAATGAACGTTACCAACGGATATCGCCATTGCATCGACACCCGTTTCTGCGGCAAATTTTGCGGCCTCATTCGGGTCGGTTCCGTTCGATGCGGCGCCCCCTGCGTACCCGACAAAGCCGATTTCACCTTCGCATGACGCACCCGCAGCATGGGCCATTTCTGCAATCCCTGCGGTTTCGTCGATATTTTGTGACAAAGGTTTGCTCGACCCATCATACATCACCGACGTGAACCCGCAGTCGAGGGCGATTTTACAGTCTTCCACCGTATAACCATGATCCAGATGTGCAACCACTGGAACCGATGCGGAATCCGCCAACTGCCGAAACATCGCCCCCAAAATCGGCAGGGGCGTATGCGCACGGCATGAGGGTCCCGCTTGTAAAATAACGGGCACATTTTCCGCTTCGGCGGCGGCGACATAGGCACGCATATCCTCCCACCCAAGCGTGACCAACCCCGCGACGGCATATCCATCACGCAGTGCGGGTTGCAAGACGTCGGACAGGGTGACAAGGGTCATTTGAACTTGGCCACCATATCCTTGATCCCGGGAATGGTTTCAATTTGATAGGCATGTGTGGGTTGGAAATATTGCACCAAGCTACGTTGGGTCAATCCGCCAAGAATGGTGAAATAATACATCTCATACCCGGGCAAGACACAGCAGGGATGATATCCATTATCGATGCATACGGTTGATCCATCTACGATATGATACGCATCACCCGGTTCGTTGTCATGGCGTTGCAACATCTGAAGCCCAGATCCCCAATTCGGTTTGAAGCGGAAATTATAGGTTTCATCATGCCGCGTTTCATCGGGCAGGCGATTGGTGTCATGTTTGTGGCTTGGAAAGCCAGACCAACCACCGGCGCCAACCGTAAACAATTCGCTGACCAACAACCGTCCAACTTTGCCATGCTGTTTTTGGCCCAAGATGTGTTTGATTTTTCGATGGGTCTTTGTGTCATCGGACCCGTATTGCACCAAATCCGGAACCCGCACGTCAAAAGGGTCAAGAACGGTGTCATATTTTGCGCCAGCAACAAAGACTTCGGCCGTTTCAGACACGCACACCATGGTGGTTTTTGCCCCGACGGGGACATAGACGCCTTCGGGTTCACCGTCCCACACATCGACGCCCCGATTGCCCAGTTTGGCAAAGCTCACACCTTCGACATCCACATCGACGGTGCCTGTCGCCGGCGCAATACAGGTTTCATATCCGGGCACTTGGTATTCAAATGCTTCACCCTTTTTGAGTTTCACGATATTAAAGTAATTCAATGGAACTTTGTCATTGTCCACATCGACGATAGGTTTGTTTTTATTATCAAAAGGGGCAATATGCATGTCAAACCTCGAGCAGGGTTGGATGTTGGGCGAGAAATTCGTTTAACTCTTCGGGCAAGGGCATCGCAGGCGCACAACCCGGTTTTGACACCACAATCGCGGCACAGGCAGACCCCTGCAGAACAGCCTGTTTGATTGTGGCCCCAGCCGCAAGCGCAGATAATAGACCCGCCATAAAGCTATCGCCTGCGCCGACGGGCTTGATCGGATCGGTGGGAAACACCCCTGTGGTAATTTCTTGGCCATCGGCAAATGTGATCGCACCCTTGGGTCCCATTTTGTAAATGACAATGCGCCCAGAACGGTCTGCCAATGATCTGGCCATGTCCAACCCTTTTTCGATGCCACCAGCCATAAAGCCAAATTCTTCGTCATTCCCGACAATCATATCGCTGCTCTCGCCCGCTTTGGTTAGGACCTCGGACGCAACCTCTGCCGAGGGCCACGAATAGGGGCGATAATCGATGTCAAAAATCACAGGCAGCCCTGCCGCTTTGGCATTCTCAAAGGCGCGGAATGTGGCGCTGCGCGATGGTTCTGCCGCCAAGACAGTGCCCGCGGTGATCAGCGCGCCAAATTGCGAATACTCGACACGGTCCACATCCGCTTCGGTCACTTGAAAATCTGCCGCGCCATTGCGGTAAATCACGTTTTGAAAATCGTCCAAACGGCTTTCGTAGACCGCCAAAGATGTCCGATATTCACCACCAATTGATCGGACATAGGTGGTATCGACACCGTAATGCCGCAAGCGATTGATGCAAAACCGACCCACAGCGTCATCAGATACGCTTGTCACCAATGCCGCACGTCCGCCCAATTTGCAAATCCCTGCACAAATGTTTGCAGAGGACCCGCCTAGGTCTGCGCGGAATGTTTCGGCATCT
This sequence comes from Paracoccaceae bacterium, assembly GCA_009920225.1. Classification (GTDB taxonomy): domain Bacteria; phylum Pseudomonadota; class Alphaproteobacteria; order Rhodobacterales; family Rhodobacteraceae; genus CAJXSD01. Next base: position 6,256 of record RGAJ01000042.1, on the reverse strand, counting down.
TCGCTTTTGGTGCCAGCTGGACCGGCAAACATGTCCATGCCCGCCCTGCCAAAGACAACAAATGAATTCTTGCGAATACCGTCCAAAATCATATCTGCCCTGCCCCAGTTGCGGCCCCTCGGGCCACGTTTTGAAATGTTCCTTGCACCGATGTAGGGGCCAAGTTACAGTTTTTGCAATCGCTTGCAAATTAAAAATCAGCCACGAAAGAAAACACCATGAAAGAGATCGGGATAGGAATTGTCGGCGGCGGATACATGGGCAAGGCGCACGCGGTCGCAATGTCATCTGTTGGTGCCATTTTTAACACCAAGCTGCGCCCACGCTTGGAAATGGTTGCCGCCAATTCACCCCAAAGTGCTGAACGCTATCGCGATGCGTTTGGATTTCGACGGGCCGCTGAAAATTGGCAGGCCCTTGTGCAGGATCCAAAGGTTGACGCAGTCATTATTGCGTCCCCGCAATCCACCCATTGCGAGATTGCGCTTGAGGCCCTCGCCCTTGGCAAGCCCGTATTGTGTGAAAAACCAATCGCCGAGTCGCTACAAGACGCGCGGCGCATGGTCGATGCTGCAGAGCGCGCAGGTGTCGCAAATATGATTGGGTTTAACTATATCCGCACCCCCGCAAGCCAATTCGTCCGACAGCTTTTGGCACAAGGTGAAATCGGCGAAATCACATGGTTTCGCGGTTGCCACGAAGAAGATTTCTTGGCCGATCCAAACGAACCCTTTAGCTGGCGCTGCGATGGTGTTCCCAACGGCAATATGGGCGATCTTGCCCCCCACCCGATCAACGCCGCCTTGGCATTGATGGGACCAATTGACCGGGTGATGGCCGATGTGGAAACCGTTCACACCGACCGACCAGGTGGGACCGTGACCAATGATGATCACGCCCAGATCATGTGTCGCTTTGCCACTGGGGTGATGGGGCATATTTATTCCAGTCGCACAGCGACAGGCCGTAAAATGGGCTATGCCTATGAAATACACGGAACCAAAGGATCCATCCGCTTTGATCAAGAGGATCAGAATGCCATCTGGCTATACCGCGCCGAAGGACCCCAATCAGAACGCGGATTTCGCAAGATTTTGTCCGGCCCCATGCATCCCGATTTCGAACCCTTTTGTTTGGGTGCGGGGCACGGAACGGGCTATCAGGACACAATCATCATTGAGGCACGTGATTTTCTAACGGCCATTGAAACGGGGAAACCGGTCTGGCCAACTTTTCGCGATGGATTAGCCGTGGCCGAAGTGGTCGAGGCCGTTTTGCAAAGCGCACGCACCGGACAATGGACCAGCGTCACACAGGTTTGATGAACAGACTCACTTGACCGATCTGCACAAAGCGATGCACACAGTCTTCATGATAATACCCTTTTGCGAAACACAAGGATGTAGACAATGACAAAACTAAAATGGGGCATGATTGGCGGCGGCGAAGGCAGCCAAATTGGACCAGCCCACCGACTGGGTGCCCAAGCGGACGGGTTGTTTGAATTTGTGGCGGGTGCCTTGGACCATCGCCCCGATGTTGGCCGCGACTATGCCCAACGCTTGGGGATCGCATCCGATCGCGCCTATGGCGATTGGCAAGAGATGCTGGCAGGCGAAAAGTCCCGTGATGACCGCATTGATCTGGTCACTGTTGCAACGCCCAACGCGACCCATTTCGAAATCACCAAAGCCTTTCTTGAGGCGGGTTTCCACGTTTTGTGCGAAAAGCCGATGACGATGACCGTCGAAGAAGGCGAAGAAATCGTGCGCGTCGCGGAAAAAACGGGCAAACTTTGTGCCGTGAACTATGCCTATTCCGCCTATCCCATGGTGCGCCAAGCCCGTGCAATGGTGGCCGCAGGCGAAATTGGCAAGGTCCGTTTGATCGTCACCAATTTCAGCCATGGACATCATGGCGACGCAACCGATGCCGACAACCCCCGTGTGCGGTGGCGCTATGATCCTGCGATGGCGGGGACATCAGGACAATTTGCCGATTGCGGAATTCATGCAATGCATATGGCCAGTTTCATCTGCAACGACGAAGTCGAAACATTGTCCGCCGATTTCGCGTCCACCATCCCAAGCCGCGTGTTGGAAGACGACGCAATGGTCAATTTCCGTATGTCAGGGGGAACCGTCGGACGGCTTTGGACTTCGTCGGTGGCTATCGGGCGTCAGCATGGGTTTGACATTCAGGTATTTGGTGAAACGGGTGGTCTGAAATGGCAATCTGAACAGCCAAACCAATTGAACTATACCCTTGTGGGTGGGCGCACGCAGATCATTGAAAAAGGCGAAGGTGGCCTGCACGCCGATGCAACACGCCTGTCGCGCGTGGCGATTGCACATCCCGAAGGATTTCCTTTGGCCGTTGCCAATATCTATTGCGATTTAGCAGACGCCATTCGTGGTGAAACCCGCAATGGCCTGCCCCGCGCAACAGATGGCCTGCGATCGATGGCGGCCGTCCATGCGGCGGTTGGATCGGCAAAAAACAACGGCGCTTGGGTGGATGCGCGCCCGCCAATGTTCCGGTGATCTGGGTGGGCACAGCCAATATTCGACACATCAAAGACGGGCGCAAAGGCGCCCGTTTTCATGACTTGGCCGCAATTACCAACCGCTTGATTTCGCGAAACCGAATGCGCGGTGCGATCTGTGCAGGTTCAACCAAATCCAGTTTTTCAAAACGTTCGAACAGTTTTTGAAAGGCAATCGCGGCCTCCATTCGGGCCAAAGTATTGCCTGCGCAGATATGAACCCCCAACCCAAAAGACAGATGCCGGTTTGGCTTGCGGCCGATGTCAAAACGATCTGGATCAGGAAATTGATCCGGATCACGGTTCGCCGCATTAATCATCAAATGCACATTCGACCCTTTGGGAATATCCACCCCTGCGACGCGTATATCCGTGGTGGCGGCCCTGTTGTTGATTTGAATGGGCGCTTGATATCGCAGCACTTCTTCGACCATCGGATCAATCAACCCTGGATCCCGACGCAATCGATCAATTTGATCGGGATGACGCAGCATCTCATGGATGCCGTGGCTGATCATGTTGGTGGATGTTTCATGACCCGCATTCAACATAAAGATACATTGGTGCAGCAATTCAATTTCTGTCAAACGCTCGCCGTCTGCTTCGGCATCGGCAAGGGTGCCGATGACTTCGGTATCTGATGCAGACGCGGGATTTGCGCGTCGTGCCTTGATCAGATCACACAGATACTCTTTGAATTCTATCACCGAACGATTGCCGTGGTCCAATTGATCTTGGGTCAGACTGGGCTCAAGCGCGGTGAGAATGGCTTCGGCCCAACGGCGGATCAGGCCACGGTCGGACTGCGGCACACCCAAAAGATCGCTGACAACTTCTATGGGCAGACGAAACGAAAACTCTTCCACCACTTCCATTTGGCCTGCATCTGCCAAACGATCCAGATATCCATCAACCAACCCCGAAATGCGCGGCACAAAGGCATTCAATGCCTTGCGGGTAAAGGCCGATTGAAAAAGCTTGCGGATTCGCGTGTGATCGGGTGGATCGGTGAACACGACGCTGGTCGTATGATGTTCAAAGAGCGGACTGTCGCCAAATTTTGGCCAGAACGCGCTTTTCTTGTCAGACGACCACAACACTGGGTCGCGATAAATATGTTCGATGTCTGCATATCGCGTCAAAACAAAGCTGCCGTCAGGGTTCGGATAAACGGGCGCTTTGGTGCGCAGATCGGCCAAGACGCGGTACGGATCGGCGATATATCCATCAGGAACGCGGCGAATATCAAACTCAGCAGGCATCGTATTTCCCATGTTTTGCCAACCAGTTTGACCCGTTTTCACACGCAATTCAATCTTGAACCCGATGCACTAGCCCCTTTGGAGCGATCACGGATCAGCCCGTTCACCTATGTGCAACATCTGATCAAACGGGACGCCACGATCATTGCCCAAGCCCTTGGCCAAGGCGCGACGGTCATGATCTGTGGTGGCAAGGCGATGGCCGCCGCCGTCGAAGATGAATTTCAAACCCTGTGCGTACAGGCTAACATCGATTTTCACGCGCTCAAATCTCAGGGAAGGTTCAAACAAGTTGTCTTTTGATCTGCACACATTCTGTGGCCCCACGATGGCCACCACCTATCACATCAGCTTTTATGGAGACGCGGACGGCGCAGAACTTCAACGACAGGTTCAAACAGAGCTCGATATCATCGAACAAGAGATGTCGAATTGGCGCGCCACCTCGGATATCATGCGGCTCAACCAAGCGCCTATTGGGCTTTGGCAGACTATCCCAAACAGATTGTTTGACGTTCTCAGCGTGGCCCAAGATGTTCACATCCTGTCCCAAGGGGCATTCGATTTGAACGTTAATGATCTTTTGTCCGCATGGGGATTTCGTCAAAATCGGATACCGAATGAAACATTGATCAATACGCATCTGACCAAAGCGCGCCTGACGCAAGCACAGGTTTTGGAATTAAACGCGGATCTGAAACAAGCACGACTATTGGCACCCGCTGCTTTGGATTTGTCGGGCATCGCAAAAGGCTATGCCGTTGATCAAGTGGCCAAGGTTTTGATGGCATTTGGCGTCACCCACGCGCTTGTTGCCATTGATGGCGAAATCCGCGCGATCAATGGTCAAGCGGACGGTTCCCCATGGCATATCGGGGTTGAAACGGCCCATGATACGGAACGATCCATCACGGGTATGTTGGAATTGGTTGACGGATCTGTGGCAAGCTCTGGCAACTACCGCCATTTTCACATGATCAACGCCCAACGCTTTGCCCATACGATGAACCCGCGCACTGCGGCACCTGTGCAAGCGGGTCCAGCCGCTGTCACCGTGCTGCACCAAGACTGCGTTTATGCTGATGCGCTGGCCACCGTTTTTATGGTTCTGGACCACGCCTCTGGCCAACGATTTGCTGCGCAGCATGGGATTGACGTAATTTATCCCTAAGGTTGCATGATCGGGCATACATCCCTGTGTTGAAAATAGATGTAGACAATATGTATATTTTGAACATAAATATCTCTGAACGTGAGTCAACAACAGGGTCAATGCCACATGGCCGACGCATCAAAAAGCCGAAAACAGACCTGTCTTGAAGATATAAAGCGGCGGATTTTGACATTGGATGTCGAACCGGGCGCCTATTTGGATGAAACCGAATTGGCGGAAAACTATGCCCTGTCTCGCCCCCCGCTGCGCGAGGTTTTCAACCAACTGGCGGGCGAAGGGTTTGTCGTCTTGCACAAAAATCGGGGCGCGCAGGTGTCCCCGATGACGCATAAATCGCTGCGCAATTTCTTTATCGCAGCCCCGATGATCTATGCGGCGGTGTCGCGGTTGGCGGCAGAAAACGCAACCACAGCACAGATCGAAAAGCTCAAGGAAACCCAAGCCGAATTTCGCCGCGCGATTGATGACGGCGACACGTTTCGACGCGCGCTTGTGAACCAAAGATTTCACGAGATCATCGGCGAAATGTCGGACAATGAATTCCTGTTGCCAAGTCTGCGGCGTTTGATGATTGATCACACCCGCATCAGCATGTCATTTTATAACCCGCGCAATCAAACGCTTGCCGAACAGCGTTCGATCGCTGCAGATCATCATGACCAGTTTATCCATCATATCGAAAATGCCGATCCAGATGCAGCGGCCCAATTGGCGCTAGATCATTGGGAATTGTCCCGCGCGGAATTAGAATCCTTTGTCACACCCATCAGCATTGAAATGCCACTTGGCAGCGCGCCACATGCGCCGCGCCAGAAAGGAGCCTCATGAAATTCGACGGTATCTATACGCCTGTCATCACCCCGCATCACGATGATGGCACCATCAACCACGACGCGCTTGTTGCCCAGATTGAATACCTGATTGCGTCGGGCGTTCATGGGTTGATCAATGGCGGATCGACAGGCGAATACTATGCCCAAAGCATAGAAGAGCGCAAAGACATGGCAAGCTTTGTCAAAGAGATTGTGGGTGATCGGTTACCTTTGATCATCGGCACTGGTGCAATCCGTCAACCAGACTCCATCGCTATGGCCGAACATGCCGCCAAGATTGGTGCTGCAGGTCTTTTGATCGGCTCGCCCCCCTATGCAGTTCCGACAGAGCGTGAAAACGCACTGAATGCCTTGGCCATTGATCGCGCCGCTGATCTGCCCATCATGCTCTATAACTATCCAGGCCGGATGGGTGTCAACATGGGCGAAGACTTTCTTGATC
>RGAJ01000410.1 GCA_009920225.1 Paracoccaceae bacterium | reverse complement strand
CCACGCGCCATTGCGCCCAAAGACCCCATACCGCGATAGGCCTTGAAGGAACGGCCTTGGTACAAGATCACTTCACCAGGGGATTCGTCCGTGCCTGCGATCATCGATCCAATCATCGCGCAGGATGCCCCCGCTGCGATGGCCTTGGCGAAATCGCCCGAAAATTTGATGCCACCGTCCGCGATGATCGGGATGTCACCCGCCGCTTGTGCGCAATCCATGATCGCGGTCAGCTGTGGAACCCCGACGCCTGCGACCATGCGCGTTGTACAAATGGAGCCAGGTCCAATACCAACCTTGACCGCATCGGCACCTGCATCAATCAGGGCACGTGTTGCGGCGGCTGTCGCAACGTTACCCGCGACAACTTCGATATTGCTGAATTCTTTTTTAATGCGTGTGACCGCATGCGCCACGCCTTCGGAATGGCCATGTGCAGTGTCAATCACCACCAAATCTACGCCCGCATCGATCAGCGCCGCAGATCGTTCATACCCTGCATCCCCCACGGTAGAGGCCGCAGCCACGCGCAAGCGCCCAAGATCGTCTTTGCACGCGGTCGGATAGAGCACAGATTGCTCTGTATCTTTAAGGGTCAATAGACCGGTTAATTTACCCGCAGCGTCAGTGACCAACAATTTTTCAATGCGACGCGCGCGCATCAGGCTGATCGCCTCTTGTCGATCGGCAGGTTCGCGCAAAATTGCCAAATCAGTGTTGGTCATCATGCCCGCGACGGGTGTTTTTTCATCCTGAGCAAACCGCATATCGCGGTTGGTCACGATGCCAACAACATGGCCCTTTTCATCAACTACGGGAAAGCCCGACACATTGTAGCGTTGGCGCAAAGCATTTGCATCCGCCAAGGTTTGGTCGGGCCGAAGGGTGATCGGGTTATACACGATCCCGCTTTCAAAGCGTTTGACACGGCGCACTTCGCGCGCTTGGTCTTCAACATTGAAATTGCGGTGAATGACGCCCATGCCGCCCGCTTGGGCCATTGTAATCGCCATGCGTGCTTCGGTCACGGTATCCATTGCAGAGCTCAGCAACGGGATATTCAATGAAATCGACTTTGTGACACGGGTTCTTGTATCTGCGGTCGACGGCAATACGTCAGACGCAGCAGGAACAAGCAGTACATCATCAAAGGTGAGAGCCTCGCGAATCTGCATCGGGACATCCTTTTTGGCAGGGAACACTTGGCGGTTTTCTATTTCACGATTGTAACCAAAAGAAAACCCCAAGGGGCGGGAAAAATGAATTCGCCTGTTGTTTTCTCATTCTCGCGCAGATACGCCGTCAAAAAAAACATCTTTGAGGTTCAGAACATGGTTGAGTGGGGCGTATTAATCGTTGCCGCGTTTTTGGCAGGCGTTTTGAATACCATTGCGGGGGGCGGAACATTTTTGACCTTTCCAGCACTGGTCTTTGCAGGGCTGCCGCCGGTCGCCGCAAATGCCACAAGCGCGTTCGCGGTATTGCCCGGATATCTGTCTGGCACGCTTGGGTTTTCAAAAGAATTGAAAGCATTTGATCGAAAACAGTTGCTGCGGCTGACGATATGGACAGTGATCGGCGGTTTGATGGGGGCGATTTTGTTGATGATCTCATCAAACAAAGCGTTTTCCGGCATTGTGCCATTTCCATTGCTGGCGGCAACTTTGATCTTTGTTTTTTCGGATCAATTGCGGACATGGGCCACGAAAAATGCGCGCTCGATTGTGCCCTTTGGGGTCACAGGTTTGGTCGTCGTCACGATCTATGGAGGATATTTTAATGGCGGGTTGGGCATCGTGTTGTTGGCACTGTTTGCTTTGTAGGGCATGA
>RGAJ01000409.1 GCA_009920225.1 Paracoccaceae bacterium | reverse complement strand
AGAGCTGCCGTTTTTCGAACCTCTGAAGCTGTTGGACAATCCTATATCGATCAATCGCGTCCCTGTTGATCAGGCTGAGGGTATTGTGTGCACAGGACTTGGCCCAGACGAAAGCCCGGAAGACTACAAGCCACAGCTGATGATGGCGAAACAGATGGGATTAAAGTTTCTCTGTGCAAATCCTGACATTGTGGTGGATCGCGGCCACAAACGCGAATGGTGCGCCGGTGCGGTGGCGCAAATGTATTCCGAAATGGGTGGGGAATCGCTTTATTTCGGGAAACCACATCCCCCGATCTATGACCTTGCGCGTCGTCGTTTGGCCGCGCTGGGCAAACCTGTCGCAGATGACCGCATCTTGGCCATTGGCGATGGAATCCACACGGATATCCAAGGGGCCGTGGGCGAAGATATTGATTCTTTGTTCATTTCAGGGGGCTTGGCTGCCCAAGAAACCCAAACCACAGATCAACCTGATCCCGCTGCTTTGGACGAATATCTGATAAAAATGCAATTTCATCCAACATATTCGATTGGTTTTCTGCGATAAGCACTTGATTTTTTCTGCAGTTGCAAAGTAATAATGTTTCAAAAGGCGAAATGATTTCGTCTTATTATTGCTTAGAGAATGCAGAGGGACAGATGTTGGACAATCTACCGCGCGGCACAATTTGTATTGAAGACATCGAAATGGGGATGACCCGTTATTTGCGGAAGGTTGTTACCGACAAAGACATCCAGATGTTTGCCGAAGTGTCCACAGATCATAATCCCGTGCACATCGACGATGATTATGCCCAAGATACAATCTTTGAGGGCCGCATTGCTCATGGGATGTTGACGGCCGGATTGATTTCGGCGGTGATTGGAGAACAGCTTCCGGGTCACGGGACAATTTACATGACGCAATCGCTTAAATTTCTTGCGCCCGTTCGGCCCGGTGATTTGGTTTATGCCGAGGTCAAAGTGACAGGGATCCAAATCGACAAGCGTCGGGTGACTTTGGAATGTAAATGCGAAGTTGAGGGTAAAAAGGTCCTGGTGGGCGAGGCGATGGTTATGGCCCCAAGCCGTAAATTCGATTAGGTTCGGATCGCTTGCGCGATCCGACAAACGCGGGTGGCTGTCGCCACCCGCGTTTTTTATTGCCCCGCCCTTTACTTAGGGTGAGAGTGCGCACATAAATTCACGTGACGCCTAATTGACCCTGCTTTCAAGGAGACAGCAATTGAAATTGATTTTTTCCCCCGCCTCGCCATTCGTGCGTAAAGTCCATGTGGTTTTGCACGAAGCAGGTCTCACTGATCGGGTGAGCTTGGTTCCTGTCGCAACAACCGCGTTGAATACTGCCGATGAAGCGCGTGCCGCAAACCCTTTGGGTAAAATTCCTGCATTGATCCGTGACAATGGTGACGCCTTGTTCGATAGCCGCGTCATTTGCCGGTATCTTGATGTGCTGGGTGAATCGCATCTGTATCCCCAAGATCGGGTTTGGGATGTTTTGACCCTAGAAGCCTTGGCAGACGGTATTATGGAATCCGCGGTGTCCATGGTTTACGAAGTCCGCTTGCGCCCCGAAACAGATCAATCCCCCGCTTGGATCGAAGCGCAATGGTCAAAGGTTGTTCATGCCCTTGATGCGCTTGAGCATGGAAAGCTGTTTGCGTTTTCGGGTGAAATCAACATGGGGCAATTGGCGGTTGCCTGTGCCTTGGGATATCTTGATTTCCGTCATGGGAATCGCGATTGGCGGAAAAATTTCCCACTGCTCGCAAAGTGGTACAAGGACATCGCAGAGCGACCATCCCTTCGGGCGACAGAACCTCAGGGCTAAGGCATGATTGATGTTGATCATTTGC
>RGAJ01000408.1 GCA_009920225.1 Paracoccaceae bacterium | reverse complement strand
CTTTTAGCAAAAGTGTCGGGATCAGGGATGTCAGATTTGCATTTCCACACCGTTCGCCCAACCCGTTCAGAGTACCTTGGATTTGGCGTGCGCCCGCATCCACGGCGGCCAAAGAATTGGCGACGGCGTTTTCAGTGTCATTGTGGCAGTGGATACCCAACCGACCCCCTGGGATGCCCGCCGCAATGACATCGCCCACGATTTGGCCGACTTCTGCGGGTAAGACGCCGCCATTGGTGTCGCATAGCACAATCCAGCGTGCGCCCGCATCAAAGGCCGCACGCAGACAGGCGATGGCATAGTCTGGGTTCGCCTTGTACCCGTCAAAGAAATGTTCTGCGTCAAATAACGCTTCGCGTCCTTGGGATATGATATGGGCGATTGATCCGCTGATCGCCTCGATGTTTTCGTCCAAGGTGATGCCAAGCGCAGTGGTCACATGAAAATCATGCGATTTGCCCACGATACACACCGCCGGCGTGCCCGCGTTCATCACCGCCGCCAGTACATCATCATTGGCGGCCGAGCGGCCCGCGCGTTTGGTCATGCCAAAGGCGGTGAATGTTGCGCGTGTATCGGGGCGCGCTTCAAAAAACGCGCTGTCGGTGGGGTTGGCACCGGGCCAGCCGCCTTCGATGTAATCGACGCCCAACGTGTCCAAAGCTTTTGCAATCGCTTGTTTTTCCTCAATCGAAAACTGTACGCCTTGGGTTTGTTGCCCGTCGCGCAAGGTCGTATCATAGAGGTATAGGCGTTCTTTGGTCACTGGTCTGTCTTTCGTTTGATCACCTTAGGGTTACAGTACACCGTCAAGCTTGGCCATATCAAAGCCACCAACGGGGATCAATTCAACCCCAGTTTTTGACATGCGCACCTCTAGCCCAGCATCTTGGAAAAGGGATTTGAGTCGGTCCACTTCGGCGAAATCTTTGGTCTCCATCGCGCTTTGACGTGCTGCGAACAACAGATCCGCATATGCCGACAGGTCAACCGCAGCCGCCCAATCGCCCATGTCGTCGGACAACAGGCCCAGCACCGATGCCGCCGCTTTCAACTTGGCCGCATCGCCAGCATTGGCCAAGCGGTGCAGAATGGTGATCACGCCCGCGGTGTTCAGATCATCGGCAAGCGTGTCGATCACGTCGGCCGGCACGTCACCCGCCGTTGCGCCATCAGTCAGGCCGCGCCATTTGCGCAGGGTTTTTTCCGCCTCGCGCGCTTTGGCGTCGGTCCAATCCATCGGTTTGCCGTAATGGGTGGACAGGAACACGAACCGAATAACCTCGCCCGCATAGCCCTGATCCAGCAAATCGCGCACGGTAAAGAAATTGCCCAAGGATTTGGACATTTTCTTGCCCTCGACCTGTAGCATTTCGTTATGCAGCCAGACACGCGCAAAGTCGCCATCCGGATGGGCGCAGCAGCTTTGTGCAACCTCGTTTTCGTGATGCGGGAACATCAAATCATTGCCGCCGCCGTGGATGTCGAAACTGGGCCCCAACAGGTCATAAGACATGGCCGAACATTCAATGTGCCATCCGGGGCGGCCACGTCCCCATGGGCTGTCCCATCCGGGCAGGTCGGCATCTGATGGTTTCCACAACACAAAATCCATCGGATCGCGTTTATAGGGCGCGATTTCAACGCGCGCGCCCGCGATCATATCGTCAACAGACCGACCAGACAGGCGGCCATAATCGGCATAGCTGGACACAGAAAACAACACATGCCCTTCGGCGGCATAGGCATGGCCTTTGTCAATAAGGCCCGAGATCATATCAATCATCTGGGCGATGTAATCTGTCGCGCGTGGCATATGGTTTGGATCAAGATTGCCCAAGGCCGCCATGTCATCCAAAT
>RGAJ01000407.1 GCA_009920225.1 Paracoccaceae bacterium | reverse complement strand
TGGCTCTGGCTGTTTGATCACCGAAGGTGCACGCGGCGAAGGCGGCTATCTGACCAACTCAGAAGGCGAACGTTTCATGGAACGTTACGCGCCGCATTACAAAGATCTGGCGCCACGCGATTACGTGTCACGCTGTATGACAATGGAAATCCGCGAAGGCCGCGGTGTGGGCACGGGTGGGGATCACATCCATCTGAACCTGTCTCATTTGCCGGCCGAAGCCTTGGCAGAACGGTTGCCGGGCATTTCTGAATCTGCGAAAATTTTCGCAGGCGTTGACGTGACCAAAGAACCGATCCCTGTGTTGCCGACCGTGCATTATAACATGGGCGGTATTCCCACCAACTATTGGGGCGAGGTGTTGAACCCGACCGCGGACAATCCAACCGGTATCGTGCCTGGCTTGATGGCTGTTGGCGAAGCGGGCTGTGCCTCTGTTCACGGCGCGAACCGTCTTGGGTCAAACTCATTGATCGACTTGGTGGTCTTTGGTCGTGCGGCCGCTATTCGCGCGGGCAAGGTTGTGGCTGCAGATGCGCCAAACCCTATGTTGAACACAGCGTCCATCGACAAGGCGTTTGACCGCTTTGACGGATTGCGCCACGCAAAAGGCGCGACACCAACGGCCGAACTGCGTTTGGAAATGCAAAAAACGATGCAAGCCGACGCGGCCGTGTTCCGCACATCTGAAACCCTATCGCAAGGCGTCGAAAAGATGACCGCGATTGCAGGGAAAATGAAGGATGTAAAAGTGACAAAGTGACCGATCGCAGCCTTGTGTGGAACAGCGATCTGATGGAAACGTTGGAATTGACCAACCTGATGCCCAACGCATTGGCCACAATCGTCGGCGCCGAAGCACGCAAAGAATCCCGTGGCGCCCATGCGCACGAAGATTTCACAACGCGTGATGATGAAAATTGGCGTGTACACACAGTCAGCCGCGTGGATGGTGACAAAGTGGCCTTGTCCTATCGTCCTGTCATCGTTGATCCGCTGACAACCGAGGCCGAAGGCGGGATCAGTCTGAAAACAATCGCACCAAAAGCGCGGACGTTCTGATGCTGCGCGTGGGGATCATGATCGGCTTTGTCGCGCTTGCGGGATGCGGGGGCGGTGCCGTTCAACAATCTGCCGAAGATGTGGCGCGCGCAGCGGCGAAAACGGTGGTGAATACCGCCGTTCAAAGCCAGTTTCCTGCGCTGAATGCGTCCATGGTGACAGACTGCATCATCGACAATGCGTCACTCGACGAGGTGCTTTTGATCTCAAAAGATGCGGTCACCGCGTCACCAACGGCGCAGACCATCGCCATGGTGTCAGACATTGCAAACCGTCCCGGAACAATCCAGTGTTTTGCGGATAAAGGGACGGCGTTGTTGGCAAAATGACCCAAACACCGCAGATATCACAGACCGGCGCAGACGATGTGCGCCTGATGTGTCTGGCCACCCATCACAAGGGTGGCACGGTCTGGATGAAATCCATCATCCAAGCCCTGTCTGCGGCGTGGAACATTCCAATGATCGGTATCTGGAGCGATCGGCAACTGTCAAAGACCCCGCAAACGGGACGCGCGTTTTTGGTGAATTGGCCCTATGATCACCCGCATAGCGTGACCGTGACCTATGAGGATTTGATGGCCGATCATCATGGTGTGACGTTCCGAAAAGCGATGGCGCATTGGCGTTTGTCCGCAGCTGAACAAGATCACGCTGCGCAGGTGTTTTGGGACAACAGCCTCTTTGGTGGTTTGACGCATGACGACGCGCGCAGTGATCATGTTCAAACAGGCACCACGCAAAAATGGCGCGATGATTTGCCTTATTCGGTCGGGCAGGTCTATGCCAAGGAGTTTGGCCAAGACTTGATAGCGCTTGGGTATGAAA
>RGAJ01000406.1 GCA_009920225.1 Paracoccaceae bacterium | reverse complement strand
TGTCCTTGGAACAAATTCGCGGTCGAAGCGCGTGAGATAAGATACCGCGCGCGCCACGATCTCATCGCACCAGATTTGATTGAACTGGCAGGTTTGGATGATGCCGCATTTCGCGCAAAATTTTCTGGCAGTCCAATCAAACGCATCGGGCGCAATCGATTTGTGCGCAATGTTCTTTATGCGATTGGCAATTCCAATTCTCCTGCGGGTTTGGGCGTGGCACAAGACTTGGCCCACGATCCTGATCCAACAGTCCGCGATGCCGCGCTGTGGGCGATAGAGCGATTAGCAGCGCAGTAATCGAGTTGCCGTTCTCTTGGATCAAAATTGGGTCTGACGCTCTTGGCAGACTTGGGACTATTTAGGCAAAGATAAACTATAGATGTGCCAGCGTCATTTTTAAGGTCGCAAACAGGCTGGACAGTCGCACGGGTTGCGTTACATCGGGATAAAAAAGGAAGTTTCTATGGCCTATCTTTTGGGGATCGACACAGGCGGCACCTATACGGATGCTGTGATTTTGCAGGATGAAGAACGTGTCATCGCATCGGCGAAATCACTGACAACGCGGCACGACCTTGCAGAAGGGATTGGCAAGGCAGCTCAGGCGGTTTTGGACGAGTCTGGTGTCGCTGCAGGCGAAATTTCCATGGCATCACTGTCGACTACCTTGGCCACTAACGCGTTGGTCGAAGGTCAAGGCGGCAAGGTCGCATTGGTCTTTGTCGGGTTTCGCGATGGCGACTTAGAAAAACACGGGCTGTCTGACGCCTTGGCCGGTGATCCGGTTTTGACCTTGGCAGGCGGTCACAATCACGCGGGCGGCGAAGTGGCCCCATTGGATATGGATGCCTTGACCGCATGGTTGACAGGGTTGGATGGCGTTTCGGCCTTTGCCGTTGCTGCGCAATTTGCGACCCGAAACCCAAGCCATGAATTAAAGATCACCGAGGCCCTGCGTCGTTTGACGGGAAAACCCGTCAGCGCGTCACATCAATTATCCGCGAAATTAAACGGACCAAAACGTGCATTAACCGCCGTTTTGAATGCCCGTTTGATCGGGATGATTGATCGTTTAATTCAACGCGCCGCCGAAGGATTGGCCGATTTGGGGGTGAATGCCCCGTTGATGGTCGTGCGGGGCGACGGTGCGTTGATTTCGGCCGATCAAGCACGTGAAAAACCGATTGAAACGATCCTAAGCGGACCTGCGGCATCAATCGTTGGCGCGCGTTGGCTGACGCAGGCGCAAAATGCGTTGGTGTCCGATATAGGCGGGACGACGACAGATGTTGCGGTATTGCGCGATGGGCAACCTGCGATTGATCCCAACGGTGCGCAGGTTGGTAAATATCGCACCATGGTCGAGGCCGTGGCCATGCGCACGACCGGATTAGGCGGCGATAGCGAAGTACACTTTTTATCCCAAGGTTTGCGCGGTGGCGTGTTTTTGGGTCCGCGCAGGGTTTTGCCAATTTCGCTTGCCGCGCAAATCGCACCCGATGTGGTTCATGCAACTTTGGATCAGCAATTACGCACGGTCTTACCCAGCGACTTTGACGGTCGCTTCATTCGACGCATGACCATTTTTGGGGATGCAGGTTTGCCAGCGCGTGACCAAGCGGTCTTGGACCGGATCACGCCAGACTTGCAGCCCATGGGACAGGTTATCAAAACACGCATTGACACCCAGGCGATTGCGCGGATGGTTGCGCGTGGCATGGTCCAAATTGCAGCCTTGACCCCCACAGATGCAAGCCATGCCTTGGGACGCACCGACGTGTGGGATAAAGAGGCGGCTGAAAAGGCGCTGTTGCTGTTTGGTCGGCGCAGAACAGGTGCGGGTGAAATGCTATCAACTCAGCCTGCACATATGGCTGATATCATTAT
>RGAJ01000405.1 GCA_009920225.1 Paracoccaceae bacterium | reverse complement strand
GGCGAATAAACGCATTTGGATTGCGCGACAAATGATCCATGCGGGTTTTATCCCCCAAAATCGACCCGCCAGACCGCGCCGAACTGGGATCAACAGCCAAAACAGCAACCCGCATCCCAAGCGCGGTCAGCATGGTGCCAAAGCTTTCAATGAATGTGGATTTGCCCACGCCCGGCGTCCCCGACAACCCGATGCGCAGCGCGCGGCGCTGAGATTTGGCAACCTGTTCGATCAACTCCATCGCGCTCGTGCGATGATCGGCCCGCGAACTTTCGACCAAGGTAATGGCCCGAGACAAGGCGCGGCGATCCCCGTTGATCAAATTTGTGGCCATTTTGTCGATGTCATGCATGGTTTCGGCAGCTTTCCGCAGAGTTGTCAGGTCACCCGCTTGACGGGTTGGGCGTTTTTGACCTTGTTTAAGGTCGAAACGTCCAATGTGCAATTCTGCAATGTGGTGAGGGAATGATAAAAACACTACGCCAAGTTATTCGTGCGTGCGTCACTGGGCTTGCATTGTGCGCAGCTCCGCTTGCGGCGGAAACGACCGACTATCTATTTGATGTCCAGCTTTTGGGGCTCAAAGCGGGCGAATTAAAGTATTCTGTAATCAAAAAAGGCGGACAATATTCTGCAGCAGGCAAGCTATACCCGACTGGCGTTGTCGCGCAAATGACGACATTTCAATTCGATGTCTCTGTTTCAGGCGATATCAAAAGCGGCCGTTACAGCCCCAGAAAATACTATGAACAATCCGACACGGGCAAACGCAAAGAAGAAAAATTTCCTAACCCTCGAAGATCTCCCTGAATCCGAACTTTGCACGCAAAACATCGATATTTTCGATGGGGCCCGCAATGTGAAAATCACGATGAAAGGTCTGAAAAAATCGGGAAATTCGTATCAATGTGATGGCACGTACAAACGGATTGCAGGATTTTCGGAAAGTGAATTAAAGGATGGGGTCAATTTCCCGTTTACCATGACCTATTCCAAGCAAGGCGATAAATTTCGCGCTGAACGCTTTGATGTGCAATCTATCCGTGGACGCGCGGCGTTTGTTCGTAGATAACACACTGTGTGAAAGACGATTTACCCATATATGACGTGCTCGACACGTTCCTCACGGCGTTGCGCGCCGAGGGTCGTGTTGTGCTTTCGGCACCACCCGGTGCGGGGAAAACAACGGTGATCCCCTTGGCCATTCTTCAATCGGCCCAGTTCACAGGCAAAATCATTATGCTTGAGCCCCGTCGCCTTGCCGCGAAGGGCGCTGCCGCGCGTATGGCCGACAGTTTGGGCGAAGCAATCGGCGATACGGTCGGCTACCGCATCAGGGGCGACGCTAGAATATCGTCAAAGACCCGCATTGAGGTCGTCACCGAAGGCATCTTAACCCGCATGATCCAGTCTGATCCCGAACTTTCTGGGGTCGATTGCATTATTTTTGACGAATTTCATGAACGCTCTCTGAACGCAGATCTGGGCTTGGCGCTTGCCTTGGAAATTGCGGATGCATTGCGCGATGATTTGCGGCTTGTCGTGATGTCGGCCACTTTGGACGCGGACCCGATTGCAACGCTTTTGGGGGATGCCCCCATCGTTACATCGCAGGGCCGCGCCTTTGATGTGACCCCCATCTGGTTGGATCGCCCCTTGGCCAAAGAGATGCGGTTTGAAACCGCGATGGCCGATCTGATCACCACGGCCGCGCAAACGACCCAAGGCGGCATTTTGGCCTTTTGTCCAGGCGAAGGGGAAATTCGCCGCGTGCAGGCGGCCCTGGCGCATCGATTACCATCAGACTGTCAGATCATGCCCTTGTATGGTGCAATGGAATTTGCCGACCAACAGCGGGCCATCGCCCCCCTGCCCCATGGCCGCAAGGTG
>RGAJ01000404.1 GCA_009920225.1 Paracoccaceae bacterium | reverse complement strand
ATCGGCAAACCGCGGGTCCTTCCCCACGCGCAAGCGCCACGGATAACACATTTGCCCCGCCAACGGGATCGCCCCATTGGGCGCATCAACCGCCTGATCAAAAACGGACCTCGCCCCATCCAACAACAAAAGATCATAAAGTTCTATATTCGCGACCGCACGCGCCTTGGCCAAAAAGCGGTGACGACAGATTTCGAACACATGCACCTCTTGCAGGGGGGATCGAAATGGGTCAGGCTTTGGCACCGTCATGCGGTCCTTGCCCGGGGCATTGGGAGCACAAAACGGATGTTGTTCGGACGGCAAATTGGGCATGCCCAAAGGCGCGGGGGATGAAAGAACCGCAATCATGACGTCCATTTCAGACGCAATCAATCCCTGCAACGCGGCAGCAAACGCATCGCTGTCCGAGGAATTTGCGCGATCCAAAATGACAGCTGCCTGCGTATTGTGATGCGAGTGATGATAGGTGATCCATTCCGCGGCCTGTTCGGGGCTTTCCCCATTTCGGACCGCTAGAACCGCATTGCGCCCCTCAAAAAGATCGGTTTCGTCAGGCGCCACATCAAGTGTGATATGTTCGCCATGGATCACGAGAGAAATCGGGTGATCCTGCGGATGATCCACAGTGATAACCCAGGCCCCATCCACAGATGCTTTGGTCACTATTTGCGATGGTGGGTTGATGTGTACGGTTTCGATATCCGACCCCTTGGCCAGATAAATCGCAACCTGATTTGGCAAATGCGACAGACGACAGGCGTCCAGTACGGTGGCGGTTTGCCCAACCACACCCCCCATAGTTTTCCTAAACACTTGCGCCATAACGATTTTAATTGGCCCTATCCACTAGCTTAGCAGCCTCGTTTATATTATGAATTGGGTGTATTTCCAATATGCGGAAACCGTGTGGCCAAAAATGTCCAAATCCGTGACATTTATGGCCAACGCCAAAAGAAAGGCACGCCTGTGAGCACCGAAATTGCAGAATTCAATGCGCGTTTGGAAAAATGCGAAACAGCCTTGGCACATTTAACCAAAAGTAATGACGAACTGTCCGACATCGTCGCGACCCAGCAAACCCAAATCGCAGTGCTGCAACGCCGCGTTGATATGTTGCTGTCGCGCGAAGCCGAACGCGAAGCCCAAGGCACCGAATATGTCGCCGACCAACGGCCACCGCATTGGTGATGACATTTCCGTTGAAAGCCATTGTCACATCACTGCGGCTTGGTTAGATTTGATCTGAACATGGGGAAAGACTTACAAATGACCACACGCCTTAGCCTTACGTTGATCGCGGCTCTTGCCACCATGACAAGCGTCGCTTTTGCCCAAGAGACAGAAGTTGGATCAAAACAGTTTGACAACGGCGGTGTCTATGAGGGCAGTTTTCGCAACGGATTGCAGCATGGAACCGGTACATTTCGTATGCCCAATGGCTATGAATACACCGGCGATTGGGTGGATGGTCAAATCATTGGCCAAGGCGTCGCAAGATTTCCAAATGGATCCATTTACGAAGGCAGCTTTGCCAAGGGCAAACCCGAAGGCATGGGCAAGATCACCTATGTCGATAGCGGCACCTACGAAGGCAGCTGGCTAGACGGAAAAATAACCGGCCAAGGTATCGCAGTTTATGCAAATGGTGCCCGCTATGAAGGTGGATTTCGCGAAGCAATGCACCATGGTCGCGGTGTTTTGATAAACCCTGATGGATATGTCTATGACGGCGATTGGATCAATGGCGTCAAAGAAGGCAGCGCAAAAATCACCTATCCCGATGGCGCAGTCTACACAGGCAGCGTTGTGCGCGGATCACGCGAAGGCCAAGGCAGATTGGAAATGACCGAAGGGTTGATTTTCGAAGGTGTTTGGAAAAACGGTGAA
>RGAJ01000403.1 GCA_009920225.1 Paracoccaceae bacterium | reverse complement strand
GGGAAAGGGAAAGGTGGATGACGCTCTGCTGCACACTGCAAAAGAAAACTTAGACAAAACAGATTCAAGCAACGTCATGGCAGCAATGATTGCCAAGGTTTTAACCCAACAAGCGAATATATCATGACCGAACTAGAACAGCTTGTCGCAACGCTCCCCGCCGCGGCACGCGCATATCTTGAGGGGCGCAAATTGGACGAGGTCGAATGTATCATCGCCGACCTTCCCGGGATCGCGCGTGGCAAGGCTGTGCCTGCCACAAAATACGCGCGGCAAACCAGCTTTCATTTGCCTGATTCAATCTTTTATCAAACGATTTCAGGGGATTGGGGCGATGCCGCCGGTGCCGAAGGATTTATCGAACGTGATATGATCCTGCGGCCGGACATCTCAACCGCAACCGCTGCGCCATGGACGGGGGATTGGACACTGCAAGTGATCCATGATGCCTATGATCGCAAAGGCAAACCCGTTCCTTATGCACCACGCAACGTATTGAAACGTGTGGTTGACCTCTACAAGGCCAAAGGATGGGACCCAGTTGTCGCACCAGAAATGGAATTCTTTCTGGTTGCCCGTAACATCGATCCTGCCAAACCTATTGAGGCGATGATGGGTCGCTCTGGTCGTCCTGCGGCAGCACGCCAAGCCTATTCTATGACGGCGGTTGATGAATTTGGCCCCGTGATCGACGACATCTATGATTTCGCCGAAGCCCAAGGGTTCGAAATTGATGGCATCACCCAAGAAGGCGGTGCAGGTCAGTTGGAAATCAACCTGCGCCATGGAAACCCCGTTAAACTGGCGGACGAAGTATTTTATTTCAAACGCTTGATCCGCGAGGCCGCGCTGCGCCACGATTGTTTTGCAACCTTCATGGCCAAACCGATCGAAAACGAACCGGGAAGCGCGATGCACATCCACCATTCCATTGTCGATATGGAAACGGGAAACAATGTGTTTTCTGGCCCGCAAGGCGGCGAAACAGATTTGTTTTTCCACTTTATTGGGGGGTTGCAAAAATATTTGCCCGCCGCCATCGCAATTATGGCACCCTATGTGAATTCATACCGCCGCTATGTCCGCAATCACGCAGCACCCGTCAATTTGGAATGGGGGCGTGACAACCGCACAACAGGCATTCGTATTCCATTGGCAGATCCCAAAGCGCGCCGCATCGAAAACCGATTGGCAGGGATGGATTGCAATCCATATCTGTGTATCGCTGCATCCCTTGCCTGTGGCTATCTGGGCATGGTGAATGAAATCTGGCCGTCCAAACAATATAAGGGCGACGCCTATGAGGGCGAAGAGGATGTCCCACGCGTCATGGGCGACGCCCTTGATCTGTTCGAAGAGGCCAAAGACCTGCACGAGATTTTGGGCCCCGAATTCGCCCGTGTCTATTCGATTGTGAAACGCACGGAATACGAAGAGTTCTTGCAAGTGATCAGCCCATGGGAACGTGAACATCTGCTTTTGAACGTATGAACTTATTGTTTTCCAACGACGCGCGGGGCGAATATCCGCCCAGCTGGTATGCGGCAACGGCAACGCCTTTGCCCCGCTTTGTGCCCTTGAAGGGTCAGACATCTGCGGATGTGTGCATCATTGGCGCGGGCTATACCGGCGTGTCCGCCGCGCTGCATTTGGCGCAATTGGGATACGACTGTGTGGTAATCGACGCGCAACGCATCGGCTTTGGTGCATCGGGGCGCAATGGCGGGCAATTGGGGATGGGTCAGCGGATGGATCAGCGTGATCTGATCCGCTTGATCGGGGATCAAAGCGCCGATTTACTTTGGACCATGGGCGTGGCGGCACAAAATCTGGTCAAAGACCTGATTGCAAAACATGACATCGACTGCCACCTGAAACCCGGCGTCGCCTATTTGGGGAACTCTGCAAAAGATGGAACA
>RGAJ01000402.1 GCA_009920225.1 Paracoccaceae bacterium | reverse complement strand
AAAATTCATCCCTCAAGAATAAATTAAAGCGCGTGAAGGCCACGCGCTTTTGAGGTTTTATATAATCTTTCAACACCACAACCGAGGGTATTTTTATTCGTGTCGTCGGGCTGCTGACATAGTCATCATATTCCGCCACGATATCGACCCTGTCCATATAGGCGGCCTTAATCGCGTCTTGCCAAGACCAAAGCGACAAGGGGTAGTAGGATAAAGGTCGATAGTCCGCGTTCAAGACCAAGGCAGGGTGATGTTTGGTCCCGCTTGGCGCGCGTACAAATTCAGTTCTAAAGTCACTGTCCATTGCTGTCCTCATCGGTTCAACATGGTTTCGTTCAAAGAATATAGCAATACTATATCTCGTATTATTTATCACGCAACCCCATTATGTGGGTCGCGCAATGCAAACGAACCATGACTTCGTAACAGCCAAATGACACTGGGATCAGAGGCTAAGTTTATCGCGCATAAAGGCCAGTGCAACCGAAAGCCCATCGGGCGCGATGCCATGTGCGGTGCCTTTTTGGATATGGGCGAACACTTCTTTAAAGCCCGCGCTTTGCAAGGCCTCTGCCGCTTCTGGCAAGGCTTGGACGGGTACAACATCATCTTGATCGCCATGCACCAAAAGGATCGGCATACGGCTGGTGACCTCGTCTTCTAATAGGTCAGGTTCAAGCAGACGACCAGAAAACGCCACAACCCCCGCGACGGGATCGTCACGACGGGGCGCAACATGCAGCGACATCATGGTGCCTTGAGAAAATCCGAAAAGAACGACCTGTTCGGGCAGGACATCTTCGTCCACCATGACCGCATCCAAAAACGCGTTTAGGTCATCAACGGCGGAGAGCATGCCACGGCGGCTTTCTTCTTCGGATGATCCGTCAATCCAAGGGATTGGGAACCATTGATATCCCATCGGGCTGCCCGCGCAATGTTCGGGCGCATCTGGTGCGATGAAGAGCGTGTCGGGAAGATGTTCCCCCAACGGATCCGCCAACCCCAATAGATCGGCACCATTCGCACCATAGCCATGAAGGAAAACCACGATGGACCGCGTATCGCCGGATACGGGTTCTTTGCGTAATGCGTTTAATACACGTGTCATTGTGCGATGCCCTCTCGTTCTTTTGCAACTTTGTAATACGCCCACAGCGCGCGGGCTGCAACCGCTCTCCATGGGGTCCAGGCCTGCGCCATCTGACGCAGTTCTTTTTCTGTGGGCCGCGTTGGCAGATCGAATAAAAGCCGCGCTGCCTCTTGCAAGGCCAGATCACCGGGCGCGAACACATCGGCCCGCCCCAAGCTGAACATCGCATAAATCTCGGCGGTCCAAACTCCGATACCTGATACGGTGGTCAAGGTTTTGATTACCTCGGATGAGGGCAGATCGCGCAGCGCGACATAGTCGATATCGGCATCGACCAAAGCGCGGACGTAGCGGATTTTTTGGCGGCTCAGCCCGCAGGCGCGCAAGTCTTCGTCGCTTGCAGCGGCAATGTTGGCGGGCTTATCCATATCTGCATCCTGAACGCGCTTCCAAATGCTGGCGGCGGACGCGACCGAAAGCTGCTGAGACACAATCGCAGACAAAAGTTGGGCAA
Organism: Paracoccaceae bacterium; assembly: GCA_009920225.1. Taxonomy (GTDB): domain Bacteria; phylum Pseudomonadota; class Alphaproteobacteria; order Rhodobacterales; family Rhodobacteraceae; genus CAJXSD01. The sequence goes on along the minus strand of RGAJ01000402.1, from coordinate 313 downwards.
ACCCGTCGGTGCGCCGTCGCAACGGCAACTGGCCCGTCGCAGCCATCACATGGTCAAATCGATGACAGTTTTGTGCAAGCCACGCCGCGCCTTCGTCAACGCAGGCTTGGGTCTGAATGATGCGTTCTTTCATCGCGCCCCCATGGGATTGTATCCGTTTCAAAATTGATGATATGCCATACGCAATCAAGGGTACATCGTTTTACACCCGATCTATTTAGAATTGTGACACCATGACAGATACATCAAATGCCATTGCAAAGCGCAATGTAACCATATTGGTTTTGGCCCAAGCGTTTTTGGGCGCGCAAAT
>RGAJ01000401.1 GCA_009920225.1 Paracoccaceae bacterium | reverse complement strand
ATTATCCCTAGAAACCCTACAAACCTACCAAGGCTATAGCCTGCAGGTCTTTACATCAGGACGCATTAAGCTGTCCTTCCACATCAGCAATACCCAGAGGGTAGAATACTATGCAGAGCGTCCAAAGCGCTTTCGTGAGGCCTATGCCAAACAGAGACAGAGGAGCTGGCCCCGAACTTGCCCGCCGCGCCGTCGAGGCCGGGGCATTTGTTGCCATTGCCCACCCGGAATGGTCAGGCCTGACCATGAATGATGCGCGATCAATTGAGACGGCTCATGCGGTCGAGATTTACAACCACGGCTGTGCGATGGGCTGCGACCGAGCGGATGGCGCCTTTGTTATGGACCTATTGTTGTCCGAGGGGCGCGCATTAAACGCGATTGCAACGGATGACGCACATTTCACCGAACCTGATCATTTTGGCGGTTGGGTCATGGTGCGAGCAGAGCAGAACGATCCTGATCTGTTGCTAGAGGCGCTGAAAAACGGGCATTACTATTCGACCCAAGGTCCCGAGATACGCGATATATCCTATGACGACAAAACCATTACGATCACATCCTCGGCGGTGAGTTCGATGATCGTACAAGGCCAAGGCTCAGCAGCTGTCGCGCTTCATGGCGAAGCAATGACAAAAGGCACGATCAACCTTGGGCGCTTTCACAATTACCCATGGATTCGCGTCACCCTAATCGACCGTGCTGGAAAACGTGCCTGGTCAAACCCGATATGGAAATGAGCCTCAAGCTGGTGGCTCGGTTGTTATCGTCTTTATTCATCGAGTGAACTCCAAAAAGGAACTCAAAAACCGCCCGAAAGGCACTCATTGATCGGTTTGTTTATATAAAAATCACATAAAAACAATGCTCTTTGATTAAGGATGGTTCTGGCCGAGGGCACCACTTTTCCAATAGATTTATCTCTGTACCTTGGTCATTCGTCGAATTTCCAAGAAATTGAGGCCAAAGACCTAAAATGTGCGGCGCGATCTAAACCAAAATTCAGAGCGCTGAGGGCCAAAACCGCAGATGAAATATGGGGCCGCCATCCAGTCAAATTTTCACCGTCATCCCGCCACTGTTTGTTTACCCATAATCTGATTTGATCGCAATTTGTACTTGGCGCATAAAGGTGCGTGCGGGTCGCGACAAAGGGCGGATTGTGGAAATCGCAAATGATACGCGATACAGAAACTCGGGCAAAAATGGCCGTACTGTCACCGCGGGATCTTTGTGAAGGGCAAGCGGGAACGGACAAATCACAGCCACGCCAATGCCTGCGCGGGCCAAGGATACCGCGCTCAGACCCGTTGCGACTTCGGCCACAGGATTGGGGCGAACGCCCGCCTGCGCAAACACTTGATCCAAGCGCGTGCGCACGGCACTTCGGCGCATCAGCATGATGATATTTTGCCGATGCAGCACCTCGGGCGTGATGACGTCATGAACCGCCAAGGGGTCAGCGCTTGACATCACACAGACCGCCTTGGTTTGATAAAACGGGATCAATTCCATCGCTGAATGGCTCAGCTCGGACACGGTAAACCCGATATCGATTGTGTCATCGACAATACGGCTGACCAATCCGTTCGACGTACAGGTTTCCATCGACACCATTTGATCGGTATGGATTTTTTTATATTTTGCCATCACGTCCATCAAAAACCCATGACCAAGGGTCGTGGGTGCGGCCAATCGCAACGGTTGGCTGTGTGAATCTGTCGGATCTGTTCCATCCAAAAAAGCCAAAGCATCAAACAGCCGATCAAGCCGCCCGTTCAGACGAATGGCTTCTGCGGTTGGGCGCAGGCGACCGCTGAGCCGTTCAAAAAGCGTGACCCCCATTTTTGTTTCTAGTTGGGTCAGCAAACGACTGACCGCAGGTTGTGAAATTCCCAATGTGTGGGCGGCAGAGGTGACCGTCCCTGACGTGATCATCGCACGCAG
>RGAJ01000041.1 GCA_009920225.1 Paracoccaceae bacterium | reverse complement strand
GTTTCTGGGCGGCTCATCAAGGCGCGGCCAATTGCGCACATTTGCTGTTCCCCGCCTGATGTATAGCCCGCTTGCGACCGGCGGCGTTCTTTGAGCCGTGGGAAATAATTATAGACCATTTCCAGATCCGCAGCGACAGCACCCTTGCCATCCGTGCGCGTGTAGGACCCTGTCAAAAGGTTTTCTTCGATTGTTAAATGTTCAAAACAATGACGGCCTTCCATCACCTGAATGACCCCGCGCTTTACCATCTCTGCGGGATCTGATGAATCGATACGCGTGTTGTTATAGCTGATCATGCCCTTGGTGACTTCGCCACGTTCGGAATGCAACAGGTTGGAAATCGCCTTGAGCGTCGTGGTTTTTCCCGCGCCATTTCCCCCCAGTAACGCCGTGATCGACCCTTTGGGGACTTTCAACGAAACACCCTTGAGAACCAAGATCACGTGGTTATAGATCACTTCGATATTGTTGACTTCTAACAGTGCGTCATTTTGTGTTGTCGTATCCAGCATAGGCCTATCTTTCGAAAGCGTTCAAGTGATGCGGCCCCCGGTTCCCCAAGGGCCGCAACAGGATTAGTTACATCCAGGAGTGATGTTGTTTTCCGCTGCAAATGCTGCAGAGTCTTCGGAAATCAACGGGTTCAGGATGTCTTGGTCAGATTGAACGAAATCTGTGATCAAACCCCAAGATTTCGCGCTTGCATCCCACTGGGCAACGGCAACCAAGCCGTCCCCACCGTGGTTTTGGCAGCTTACGTTAAAGCTTGGGCCGAAACCGGGCAGACCAAGAGAGGCCATTTTTTCTTCGGTGATGACAAGGTTTTCCATACCGTCACGCATTTGCGCAGGTGTGATTGCGCTCACGCCGTGGATGCCTTGGGCTGTTTTTGCGGCTTCGGCTGCCAACATCGCGGCGTATAGACCGCGGTTGTACAGCGCTGTACCGATTTGATCGCCTGCACCCGCAGCTTTGCCTGTTGCGACAACGTGCTTTTGGATGTCGTCAAACACTGGGAAATTTGATCCAACGTTATGGAATGTCAACGCTTTATAGCCATTCGCACCGTCACCTGCTGGCAACACGTCATTTTCAGAGCCTGACCACCAGATACCGATAAAGTTTTCCATGTTGAAACGGATGTTGACCGCTTCTTGGATCGCGACTTGGTTCATCACGCCCCAGCCCCACATCAGGACATAATCAGGACGGTCACGGCGGATTTGCAGCCACTGTGATTTTTGTTCTTGGCCAGGGTGATCCACAGGCAGCAAGGACAATTCAAAACCATGCTTTTTCGCGGCTTCTTCCAAGGTGCGGATTGGTTCCTTACCATAGGCAGAGTTGTGGTAGACAAGCGCGATTTTCTTGCCTTCTAGGCTGCCGCCATTTTCACCCAACAGGTATTTCACCGCAACCGATGCGCCATCCCAGTAGTTCGCAGGATAGTTAAAGATGCTGCGGAACACTTCGCCGTTTTTCGCGGATGTCCGGCCATAGCCCATAGAGTGTACAGGAATGCCGTCTGCTGTTGCTTTGGGGATCAGCTGATATGTGATACCTGTGGACAGCGGTTGATACACCAATGCACCTTCGCCTTTGGTGGATTCATAGCACTCGACGCCTTTTTCGGTGTTATAGCCTGTTTCACATTCCAACAGGTTCACCTTTTCGCCACCAATGCCGCCGTCACGTTCGTTCAGCAGTGTGAAATAATCTTGGTATCCGTCAGCAAAAGGAATGCCATTGGCCGCGTATGGGCCTGTGCGGTAGCTGAGCGCTGTGAAAGTAAGATCTGCGAAGGCGGGTGCCGCTGCAACCATGCCTGCAACCGCAGCTGTGATCAAAGTTTTTTTCATCGGTAAAGGTCCTCCCATTTTGAAATCCGATGGTTTCAGTGCGCCAGGGTTAGTGCCCTGATCGATAACTTGGGCCCTAGTACGGAAAGGGCCAAAGCCGTAGTTTTTCTTTTGTGACCCGCCATAATTGCGCAAGTCCATGCGGTTCTGCGATCAAGAATACGATGATCAAACCGCCAACAATCATAAACTCCAGATGTGCGGCCAAGTCGGTCGGCCATCCAAGTGTTCCCACCAGAACGTTTTTCAAGAAAACTGGCAAGAGAACAAGGAACGCCGCGCCTGCAAAGCTGCCGAAAATGGATCCCAATCCGCCAATGATAATCATGAACAAGACAAGGAATGATTTGTTGATGCCGAATGCTTCGCCAACTTCAACCGCGCCAAGATAGACGGAAAAGAACAGTGCACCGGCAATTCCGATAAAGAATGAACTGACCGCAAAGGCCGACAGCTTGGCGGTCAACGGGTTCACCCCAATGATTTCTGCCGCGATATCCATGTCGCGAATGGCCATCCATCTGCGGCCCATTGATCCGCGTGTCAGGTTGCGGGCAATGATCGCGCAGATGGTGACAAACACCAAGCACACCATATAGGATGCCCAACTGTCCGTATTTGCCCCTGTGACAGGAATGCCAAATACTGTGCGTTCAGGCGCCGAAATCTGACCCGATGCGGAATAGTTGTAAAACCACGGTACACGGTTAAACAGCCAGACAAGGAAAAACTGTGCCGCCAATGTAGCAACCGCCAAATAGAACCCCTTGATCCGCAAGGACGGAAGACCAAACAACACCCCCACAATCGCGGTGATGCCGCCGGCCAAAACGACGTGGATCAAAATGTTCACTTCGGGAAAGCTGGTCATCAGCTTATAGACGGCATAGGCCCCAACGGCCATAAAGCCCCCCGATCCCAAGGACACCTGCCCACAATATCCAACAAGGATATTCAACCCAATCGCGGCAATCGCATAGATCAGAAAAGGCAGAAAGATCGCGTTTGCCCAATAATCGTTGATCATGAACGGGATTACCGCAAAGGCCACAAACAGTACCAAGTAATAGCGATAGCGGTCAAATTTGATCGGGAACGTTTGGTTGTCGTCCTGATACGAGGTTTTGAAATCCCCTGCTTCACGGTAAAACATTATTTACACTCCCGACATAGTTTCAAATAAGATGTCATGCCCGCCATAAGCCCGCCAAAGGCCAAGAGCGTGGCAATCACCATCTGTGTTTCCGATAGATCTGGCGTTAAGACAGCAACCGCGCCAAACGTCCAAAAGCTGAGCCAGCCGATCACGCAGGTGATAGCGCAAGATTTCATCACTACACCCTCTCGATGATTTTTTCGCCAAACAGGCCTTGCGGACGAAACACAAGGAACAACAAGGCAAGAACATATGCAAACCAGTTTTCGGTCGCGCCGCCAATCATCGGACCGACCAAGAATTCAAATAGTTTTTCGCCCACACCAATGATCAAACCGCCGACAATCGCACCGGGAATTGAGGTGAACCCACCCAGCATGAGAACGGGCAATGCCTTGAGCGCGATAAGCGATAGGGAAAACTGCACCCCTGATTTCGTGCCCCACATGATCCCCGCGACCAAGGCCACGAAACCCGCAACAGACCACACCATCACCCAGATAAAGTTCAGGTTGATGCCAACAGACAGCGCCGCTTGGTGATCATCGGCCACCGCACGCATGGCGCGACCTTGTTTGGTGTATTGTGAAAATGCCACCAGTATCGCCACCATGATGGCGGCGATGATTGTGGCCACGATATCAAGGTTATCGATAAAGAACCCATAGTTGAACATGTTATAGGTCAGCTCATCAATCCACAGGTTGATCCCTTGGGGCAGTCCGACATCCAATTTCTTGATGTCCGCACCCCACATCAGATCGCCCAGACCTTCCATGAAATAGGCCAAACCAATGGTCGCCATGAACAGGATGATCGGTTCTTGTCCGACCAAATGGCGGAAGATCACCTTTTGGACGATCCACGCCAAGGCAACCATCACACCCATTGCCAAAAGGATCCCGACAAATGCAGGCAGATGCCACCCAAAGTGATGCACATCTGTGCCAAAGACCGCATTGATCAGATGTGAAAACGGCACTTGGCCTTCCATGATCCCAACCAAGGTCATCGCCGAAAACAATGCCATCACGCCTTGGGCATAGTTAAAGATCCCAGACGCTTTGTAGATCAGAACAAAGCCCAAGGCGACCAAAGCATACAGCACGCCCGCCATCAGGCCGTTTAGAAAGACTTCCATCGCAAAGATCAGTTGATCAGACATGGCGGTTCTCCTCAAAAGTGGGGGTGGTGCTGTCGGTGCAGGCCACCGACGCTATACCGACGTTGTGCAGACGCGTTACAGATGCGGATGTCTTAGTCATGTGACACCCCCAAATAGGCGTCGATCACGTCTTGGTTATTGCGCACCTCATCAGGGGTGCCATCGCCAATTTTCTTGCCGTAATCCATCACAACCACGCGGTCAGACAGATCCATCACCACGCCCATATCGTGTTCGATCAACGCAATGGTGGTGCCAAATTCGTCATTCACGGACAGGATAAAGCGGCTCATGTCCTCTTTTTCCTCGACGTTCATGCCGGCCATGGGTTCGTCTAACAACAGCAGTTTTGGTTCCGATGCCAAGGCACGCGCCAATTCAACACGTTTCTTCAACCCATAAGGCAGGCGTGCAACAGGTGTTTTGCGGATATGTTGAATTTCAAGGAAATCAATGACTTTCTCACAGATTTCGCGATTTTCAACCTCTTCCCGTTCTGCCGCGCCGCGCCAAATCGCTTGGCTCAAGAGGCCTGATTTCATTTGCGTCAAACGGCCTGTCATCACGTTATCTAACACGGTCATCCCTTCGAACAGCGCGATGTTTTGAAAGGTCCGCGCAATGCCTTGGCGGGCAACCTCAAAGGGTTTCATCGGCTTGCGGGGTTCGCCGCGGAACCAGACTTCGCCTTCTTGGGGCACATAGAACCCCGAAATCACGTTCAGCATCGATGATTTGCCCGCGCCGTTTGGGCCAATGATGGCACGAATTTCGCCTTCGCGGATGTCGAAACTGATGTTTTTAATCGCCTCAACACCCCCGAAACGCAGGGTGATGTTGCGCATATCCATGACCACGCCACCAATCGTGCGGCCGTCAGCAGTCACATATCCTTGTTCAGTGTCTAACATAGGGTTTCCTTATTCTGCCGCGATTTTTTGGGCGCTGGGCACGACGGTTGCGTCCCGCAATTCAAGGGTCGCTTTGATCTTGCCTTTGCGGCCATCTTCATAGGTGACTTCGGTTTCGGTATAGACGCTTGAGGATCCGTCATAGAGCGCCGTGACCAGATCATCGAATTTCTCGCCAATGATTTTGCGGCGCACTTTGCGGGTACGGGTCAATTCACCGTCATCGGCATCCAATTCTTTGTGCAACACAAGGAACCGATGGATTTGGCAGCCTGACAACATTGGGTCTTGGGCCACCGATTGGTTGACTTCGTTCACATGCGCTTGGATTGCGTCCAAAACTTTTGGATGCCCTGCCAATTCTTGGTAACTGGAATAGGCGATGTTATTGCGCTCGGCCCAGTTTCCGACTGCCGACAGGTCAATATTGATAAAGGCCACGCATTTATCGCGCCCCGCGCCGAATACGACGGCCTCAAGGATATTGGGATAAAACTTAAGCTTATTTTCCACAAATTTGGGCGCGAACATGCCGCCATCCGACATTTTGCCCACGTCCTTGGCGCGGTCGATAATGCGCAGGTGGCCTGTGCCCTCTTCAAAGAAACCCGCATCGCCCGTCGCAACCCATCCTTCGGGGTCTTTGGTGTCGGCGGTGCTTTCGGGGTTTTTATAGTATTCGACAAAGGTTCCGGGGCTGCGATAATACACTTCTCCATTGTCACCGATGCGCACTTCGACGCCGGGGCTTGGTACGCCAACGGTATCGGATCGCACTTGGCCGTCAGGTTGTTGGGTGATGAAAACCGACGCCTCGGTTTGACCGTAAAGCTGTTTTAGATTGATGCCCAAAGACCGATAAAAATCAAAGATTTCGGGCCCAATCGCTTCGCCTGCGGTGTAACCCACGCGGATGTTTGAAAAGCCAAGCGTGTTTTTCAACGGGCCAAACACCAGAAATTCGCCCAATGTATATTTGACACGATCCCACAGCCCGACGGTTTCCCCGTCCAATATTGCAGGGCCAACTTTGCGGGCATGCGCCATAAACGTATCGAACAGCCATTTTTTGACTTTGCTCGCGTCTTCCATACGGATCATGACGTTTGTCAATTGGGTTTCAAAGACCCGAGGCGGGGCAAAGTAATAGGTCGGCCCAATTTCGCGCAGATCCAACGCCATCGTGTCTTGGCTTTCTGGGCAGTTCACACAGAAGCCTGTCCAATAGGCCTGACCAATGGAAAAGATGAAATCACCGACCCACGCCATTGGCAGATAGGCAAGCACTTCGTCGGTGGCCTTGAGGCCATCAAACTCGGACGAGGCTTGTGCGGTTTGAATGATATTGCGATTGGACAGAACAACGCCTTTTGGCTTGCCTGTCGTGCCCGAGGTATAGAGCATCACGCAAGTGCTGTCCCATGTCAGTTCAGCTTCGCGTTTTTGCAGCTCGCCCATAAGGGATGATTGTTTGGCACGCCCATTTTCCATCACCGCTTCGAACGCGTGCAGCCGTGTGTGATCGTATTTGCGCATGCCGCGCGGATCGAGGTAAATCATATGTTCGAATTCAGGCAGGTCGTTTTGAACCTCAAGCACCTTGTCCACTTGTTCCTGATCGCCCACGATGACAAAGCGCGCGCCACAATGTGCCAAAACATAGGCCATTTCTTCGGCACCTGCGTCTTGGTACAGCGGCACAGGGATTGCGCCCACCATTTCTGCGGCGACCATCGACATATACAGGTTAGGCCGGTTGCGTCCGATGATCGCGACAAAGTCACCACGATTGACGCCCAAATCCAAAAGACCCAATGCAAGGCTTTGGGTTTCGTCCAATGCCTCTGCCCAAGTCCATGATTGCCAGATGCCGAATTCTTTTTCGCGGTAGGCCGCGGAATTTGACATCACGCGTGCATTCCGACGCAAAAGTGCAGGAACGGATTGCAACCCGTCTGCGCCACTTGATGGCTGTGTCACCGATGTGTCCTCCCTAATGCGGGTCGCGTGCCCGCTTGATTAGGGCTACGTTCGGAATCAACCGTTTCGCCATGTTTGCAGAATTGTTACGAATTGTTACAGGGTCAATTTTTTGACGCGAACCCATGATGCCGAATTAGCGGATGCCCCAAAAACTGGGCACGCCACAGCGATGTGCGCCGCATTTTCAGCGGGCCCGCCCTATGTTTGGGCAAAACGGCCAGTGGCAAGAATCAGGTGGTCCTTATTGTACCGATTTGATCGCCGGATAGGTCGCGCGGAAGCGGTCAAACCCCTCTGCGAATCCGGCCATCAACGCGGGATCTGGATCAATTTGATCGGCCATGGCGGGGATGCCCATAATCTCGTCAACACTTGCATCGCCTGCGGCCGTCATGCCCAAACGCGCCGCGCCCAAGGCCGCGCCGAATTCACCCTTGGCTGGCAATGTCAGCGGAACGCCCAAGACGCTTGCGATGACGCGCAACCAATAGCGTGATGCAGACCCACCGCCGATGGCGATCAGGCTTTCAAATGTCGCACCCGTCCCGCAGAGCGCATCATAACTGTCGCGCAATCCATAGGCGACGCCTTCTAAGACCGCTTGAGTCATGTCTTCGATCGTGGTTCCGACGGACAAACCGGTAAAGGCCCCACGAATCTCGGCGTCGTTATGCGGTGTCCGTTCCCCTGACAAATATGGCAGGAACCGAAGCGTTGACGGCGCCCGAAGGTCATGGCCCAAGGCTTTGGTTAAATCAGCAGGCGATTTACCTGTGATTGAGGATAACCAATTCAAACTATCCGTTGCGGACAGCATAACGCCCATTTGATACCAACGATCCGGGACCGCATGACAAAACGTGTGCAGCGCTGTTTCGGGTGCAGGGCGGTATCCGTTGCGTGCGGCCAGCAAAACACCAGAGGTCCCAAGCGACACAAATCCAACCCCTTCGTTCAATGCGCCAATGCCACAGGCCGCGGCGGCGTTGTCACCTGCACCACCTGCCACCGTGACGGGGCCTGCGATGCCCCATTTCTGGCGAAGATCATCGCGCAACTGCCCCGCTGCGGCAGAACCTTCGACCAAGCGGGGCATTTGATCACGCCGCATATTGCCCGCATCAAGCAATCGATCAGACCAATCGCGCGCCCCGACGTCCAACCATGAGGTTCCCGCACTGTCGGACATATCCGCAACATAATCACCCGTCAGATGGAAATTCATATAGGCTGCAGGCAACAGAACTTTGGACACTTTGGCATAGGTCTCGGGTTCGTTTTCGCGCACCCACTCCAACTTGGGCGCGGTAAAGCCTGCAAAGACGATATTCCCCGACAGATCCCGCACCCCTGCGGTTTGATCCAACCGCGTGGCCTGCGATTGGGATCGCGTGTCATTCCACAAAATACAAGGTCGCAGAACGCGCCCTGCATCGTCTAACAAAGTTGCGCCATGCATATGACCCGCAACCCCGATGCCGCGCAGGGCACGCAGGGCGTCGGCATGTTCCGCGCCCAAGGACATCATCGCATGGTCTAGGGCATCAACCCATTGCTGTGGATCTTGTTCCGACCACCCACGATGCGGATTTTGCGCCGCATAGTGATGTTCTGCCGATGCGATGGGGGTGCCTTGTGCATCCACCAACAATGCGCGCAAGCCCGACGTCCCCAGATCAATCCCCAAATATGCCATGCTAGACTGCCCTTGAAATGTGTTTGTAACTTAATGTGACCGTGACATCATTTGTTCGTGGACTGCATCCATGCCCCGCGCCGCCAGATCGGACACTTCGTTGGCGTGTTTTTGCAAGGCCTCAACGACCTTTGGATCGGTTGATGTTTGGATCACTTCGACCCCCATCTCGGTCGGGTTGATTTCTGTCGTGATGGTGTTGCCACCCTCAAAGATCGGGGTCAACATCAGGCTTTGAATAGGGATTTCAGGATCGTCACCGGCATCCACGCGCGTAATCATGACCGAGACGTGGCTGACCAACGCATCGCGCAAGGCGGCGTTTTCGGTTTCTGTCACGGTGCGAATGCCGTTTGGAAGCATCTCAACACTGCGGGTGATATCAAGGTGGTTGGTAAACAGCGCCCTGAGGTCATCAACTTCGTCTTGTGTTGTGTTTTTGCCGTTCAGCATCGGCATATTCATTTCATCATGCATCATACCGTTGCCACCATGCTGCCCATGGTGTTCGGCCATATGCGACATGTAATCGCCCCCGCCCAATCGCTGCATCACCAAAGGAGCGCTATAGATAATTGCCCCGCCTAAAATGACCCCGATGATAAGTGCGCCTAATTTTGTCATGTCTCTACTACCTTTATGATTTGCCGCTTTTTATGCGCGGTGACGGGGCGTGTCCAACAGATATATCTGCGATATGGGGTTGTATCTTGTTTGCTTTCGGGTGCTTGATGCAGAAGAACGGGTCAAAGGGCACATAGATGGCACAAAACAGAAACGCAATTTTGTTGATGATTGCTGCGATTGCTATTTTTGCCTTGATGGATGCGATGGCGAAAATGCTGTCGACCTATGTCCATCCTGTCCAAACCGTCTGGGCGCGATATCTGAGCCAAACGGTGTTGGTGTTTTTGATTGTCTTGCCAAGATTGAAAACTGTGGCGCGCACGAATTACCCCAAATTACAGCTCATCCGGTCGGTATTTTTGATGTGCGCGACGACGGCGTTTTTCTTTAGCATTTCGCGCATCGGTTTGGCCGAAGCGACCGCAATCATGGATATCAATCCCGTTATGATCACCTTGGGCGCGGCGTTATTTTTGGGCGAAAAGATTGGGCCACGGCGGATCTTTGGCATCATTATGTCGTTGATTGGTGCGTTGATTATCATTCGGCCGGGGATGGGTGTGTTTTCGGTATATGCGGCACTGCCGCTTTTGGCTGCGGTGTTTTACACGGGCTATAACCTGTTCACCCGCTTTGTGGGCAAAAACGAAAGCCCGTGGACGT
>RGAJ01000005.1 GCA_009920225.1 Paracoccaceae bacterium | reverse complement strand
CACATCAAAAACACGTTGCGGATATTCTTTGGCCAAGATATCCACACCCGTCCCTGATGGCATCGCCGCAGTAATGGCGACAACGCTTTGATCATGATGGGCCTCAGCCAAAAGCGCCCTGCCAAAAACACTGGTATACGACGGTGCATTGGCGGGTGATTTATTCTGTACACCCGTGGCAATATCGAATTTCGACACACCATGATATTTATCTGCCGCAGTTTCCGCCGGCGCATATCCATGGCCCTTTTTGGTGCACACATGTATCAGCATCGGACCACGGGCGCGCGTGCGCGCCGTTCGCAAGACGTTGAGCATTTGCGCCATATCGTGGCCGTCGACCGGACCGATGTAATCAAATCCAAGCTCTTCAAATATTGTTGCGCGACCTTCGGTGCCCGTCACCAACCGCCGCGCGCGACGCACCCCATCGCGCAGGGTGGTGGGAAGCGTGTCTTCGAAACTGGTGCCAAAGAGCTTGAGATGTTCAAAAACATTGTGCCCGTTCATGCCAGACAGATAGGACGACATCGCCCCAACCGGTCCCGCAATCGACATTTCGTTATCGTTCAGGATCACAAACATGCGTTTGTTTTCACTGCCCGCATTGTTCAAGGCTTCATAGGCCATGCCGGCGGAAATCGATCCGTCCCCAATCACGGCAATCGCGTCGCCCACGGGCTGTCCCAATTCGCGCGCCATGGTAAAGCCAAGTGCCGCCGAGATTGACGTCGAACTATGCGCCGCGCCAAAGGGATCAAATTCGCTTTCGCTGCGTTTGGTGAACCCGCTGATCCCACCCTTTTGGCGCAGGGTTGTCATCTGTGCGCGTCGACCTGTCAGAATTTTATGCGGATAACATTGATGGCCCACGTCCCAAATCAATTTGTCATACGGGGTGTTAAACACAGCATGCAAGGCGACCGTTAATTCGATCACACCCAATGACGATCCCAGATGTCCACCGGTTTGTGATACTGTCTGGATGACTTCTGATCGCAATTCATGCGCAAGCTCTGCAAGTTCGTGATCTGTCATCACCTTTAAATCTTGCGGCGTTTTCACACGGTCAAGAAGGGGCTTTGCGTCTAACATCGAACTGGGCCTTTCATAAAAAAAGGCGTCACAATGCAATAAATTGCAATTGCGACGCCAGCTCCCGTAGCCAACAGGAAGGGAAAAAAACTCTAGCTGCCGCGATGGCATAGTGCCAGATAACCCGCGCGAACGCATCCGCGCGGATCGGTGTTAGTCGTATACGGGGGCACCTGTTGTGGCCAATTCAGGCCAATCCTTGATGACGTTCAACCCTTGCAAAGGTTGCTGATATCCCTTGTGACATGTCTTGCACCCAAGCTTGGGCGCATCGCCATGCAACGTGCCCAACCGATCTTCTGGCAGGACATCAATCAAAGGAACAAGATAGTCATTATTGAGCTCTTGGACCATTGATATCCCTTGGGACGCCGTTGACCATTGGGGGGTGACCTGTTCTGGATCATAAAACGCACGCGTGTTGTGACACAGAACACAGTTCTTACCCAATGAATTTGCAAAGTAATTCATCAACGAATAGGTCCGTTCGGTTTGTTGGATCAACGGATCACCCGGTGCATTTTTGACCCGTGATTCAAGATCATGCACACCAATGCGTTCATAGTTCAGCAAATACGCTTCCAATGCGTTTGACGGCAAAGAGGTGTATTGGCTTAGCGGCGTGACACGGTTTTGAACGGCAGGCCACCCTGCGGTTGCCTCGTTTACAGGATCAATCTTGAACCAAATATCCGACGGAACATTTTGCCCACGGTGACAGGTCATACAGGTCACGCCCACTTGTTTGTTGGCATTGACATGTCCGTCCCATCCTTCGTTGATGTTCTGGGTCATTTCGATCATGCGACGGGCAACGACCTTGGTATAAAGAAGATCTTCGCCATAGGTTTCAATATCCCCATCGCCGTGACAATAGGCACATCCTTGATCGGGTGCGACCCATTCTGTCATCGCGGCCATGACGCGATTGAAATTATCCTCGGTCACATCGCCAAGAACTTGGACATTTTTGTAAATGTCTTTTGCCAAGGCTTCCGATCCGTCCGGAGTGTATGGTTCATTTTCTTCGACGCGCGCAATATCAGGATCAGGCGTTCCAAGTTCGTTGTCGAACTTGGTAATTGCCATCCCGATACCACGTGGCCCCGTTTGCAAGCTACTGGTTGCGGCGGGTTGTCCCCAGACCACCACCATCACGGCAACAAAGATTGCTCCTCCCAGGACCCCCACCAAGGTGGCGGGCCCATAGACATTTGTGGGGTTTTCTTTGTTCCATGCAGTAAACCACTTAGGTAACATCTTAGTTCTCCTGCCCTACGAATGCCTCGTACGAACCATAGCTCTCATAGCCATAAGAGCCATCGTACATAGGGGCAAAGTTGTGTTCTTGGGCCCAAATGAACCAGTTGTCGACAACTGTTCCCGTTAGCAAAATCCCAATACCACCCGTGATCGGACACAAGACCGCGAACCACCATGCCCAGCGATGGATACCTTCCATCGTGGCATTAAAGCCCATCGTCCAGCGCCAGAACAAAGCAGCGCGTTCCGATGCTGTTCCACGGTCATAGATTTGTTCCAGTTCACGGTCCCCGCCAAAGCGTGTTACCGCAAGGATCGTCGCGCCGTGCATCGCAAACAACAAGACGGATCCATACAAGAACACGATCGAAAGCGCGTGGAACGGATTGTAATAGAGGTTGCCATAGCGAATAGAGAACGCCGTTGTCCAATCAAGATGCGGGAAGATGCCATAAGGAACGGCCTCTGACCAGCTACCCATCAGAATTGGGCGGAACAGGCCAAGAACCAAGAACAACCACAATGCAGCGGCAAAGGCCCATGCAACATGTTTGCCCATCTTATGT
Source organism: Paracoccaceae bacterium (assembly GCA_009920225.1). Classification (GTDB taxonomy): domain Bacteria; phylum Pseudomonadota; class Alphaproteobacteria; order Rhodobacterales; family Rhodobacteraceae; genus CAJXSD01. The sequence goes on along the minus strand of RGAJ01000005.1, from coordinate 16,563 downwards.
TGTTGCGCCAGCAAATAGCTGCGTAACCACCATGTCGATACCGAAACCAATAAGAACAGCGAACTGATGATATACCAGCCACCTTCGTTCAAGGGCGGCATCCGAAGACCCCACTCAGGACCCGGAGGTTCAAGCGCCAACCAGAAGAATTGACGCAAGAATTCGGGAATAGACCACCCGACTTGTGCCAACATGTTCAGGCCCACGATATTGAACCACAACATCCCTGTCGCAAGGCCGATCATCCCAGTCCAACCCAAATATACAGGGCCCAACTGGGCGTTGCCGACCCAGCCCGCCAACCAAGAAAACCCAGGTTTCCCGATCCGTTCGGCGGACATGTTGTTTTCGTTATCGATCCCCATTTCGGCAGGTCCGCGGACCTGCACTTGGGTAAATATGTTTTGATACTCTAACATGATTACATCCCTATTTGACTTGGCCAAATTGGCAATTCTAACCACCAATTCCACCATTCAGGCCATCCTTTGGTCCAGACCGGACCCGAGATGATGATGCACACGGCCGAAAAGAATACGGCATTAATCGCCAACAAGAATCCCAATCTATGGATCCCCAATGTCCCGATAGAGTAGCCAATGTAATCACGGAAAAACGTGTCTTCGTGATCTGGTCCCAGGGCGTCTTCGCCGTCTTCTGGATTGGCCGCGCTTAAAATCAGGGCACCGTGTAGCGCCAAAGCAAGGGTTGTGGTGAAAAATAGGGTAACCGCCAACATATGTGCAGGGTTATAATGAAAGTGCAAATAGGCGTAGCCAGTATTACTGACCCAATCTAAGTGGCTAAAGATACCATACGGAAATCCATGCCCCCATGCGCCCATGAGCAAAGGGCGAAAAATGACCAAGGTCATATAGGCCAAAATCGCAAAACTAAAGGCAAATGGAACATGATATCCCATCCCCAGTTTGCGACTGATCTCCACTTCTCGCAACGCCCAACTTATAAAGGCAAATGTTGCGCAAATCGTTATGACTTGCCACAAACCACCCTCTAAGAGAGGTGCAAGACCCAATCCATAACTGATGTCTGGTGGTGCAATATTGATCAGCCAAGGGTTAAATGTTCCCTGCTGGCTTGCGCCCCAAAAAATTAGGATTGTGCCCAGTAATGCGAAAAATGCAGTCGTTACGCCGAAAAATCCGACGTAAAATGGCCCTACCCAAAAGTCGAATAAATCACCGCCTATGAGTGTGCCACCTCGGACACGATATTTTCTTTCGAAACTCAGCAATGCCATCGTTTGTCTCCGTTGAATTCAGCCGATACATTGAGTTGCAAGGCCGGTTAATTCGGGTCATCTGTGGGCAAGATCACCTGCCCACAGATCGTTGTTCAATTGATCAAAAAGATCTGCGGATTAACCGCCAGCCTTCTGAGCAGCCAGTTCGAACCAGTTGTAATGTTCAGTGCTGAGCAGAACGAGATGGATCATTGCTGCAAGCAAGAACAGGAAAACGCCTTGTGCGACAAACACGCGACGCGGATCGAAAACGAGCCATATTTTGTAAAATTTTGCCATTTTCTAATCCTCCTTAGAACCACGGACGCCAGATGAAGACAGCCAAATGGGCAACGACAGCGATGGTTACGAATAACCATAGCCCGCTCATATAAACTGAATGCAGCTCTTGCGCCTGATCGTCAGTCAGACCTGTAAAAGACAGATCACTTTTTCCAGCCATGAAAATATCCTCCGGAATGTTTCGTGGCGCCGCAGTGCCCCTGCGGCCGGGTTCCCCGGCAGTTAACACCGAGGGTCTGTTCTGCCGTTGGCAGAGCAGGTCGTATTTCTCGACGATTACGCCGAGAAAATGATGGGCGTGATCCGATGCGCTTCGAGCCAAGCGCGCGCTAACGGACCATGAATTAAGAGACTTTTTGTGCGATACAGATCAGCAACCCAATGCGTCGTCGCAAATGGGATCGCCAGAACGAAAATCAATGTGAAAAACACAATGTATTCGATGGATCTGTTCGACCGTCTTTTGAATTTTTGATGTGACGTTGTGAGATCAGACATTTATCTATCCTCCTGTTAAAACTGGGTGGCCTGCGTGCACAGCGGTGAGCGTTTCCATCACCACTTGGTCACGCCCCACACGAAGCGTTTCGACTTCCACTGCATCCCGCAGACGCTTGGCCGCCGATATGCGCGTCAAAATTGGATGTGACGCGATAATTCGATCAAATTCTTGTTGCGCGTCTGGATCCCAAGCCAGATCGCGCCTCAACACCGCAGGTGTTGAATGGGTGGCATCCATATCGCTGCCCAAGGGCAGGATGTGGAACAATGAGTCAAACAAGCCATTGCAAAGTTCTTGCAAGATATAGGTCGCGCCCGCATAGCCCATCATCGGCGTGCCCGTAGCGCGGCGAATAACGGCACCTGGGAAAGACGCCGGAATAAAGGACGGTTGCGGGCCGTGACCGGCCTTGAGTTCGGCCAAGTACATCTTTTCATTCACCGACCCAAAGATCACCAAAGGTCTGTGTTGTGAAATCATGCTGCGCACTTCTTGGTTATTGGTCTTTGACCCTGCAACGCGGCTCACGGCAAAGGCGCAGGGAAATCCCAAATCCTGTTCCAAATAATGTCGGATCCCGCGCGCATAGGTGTCATTCGCAACGACTGCAAAATTGGCGGTGCCAAAGAAATCTTGGGTGACTGAGCGCCACAAATCCCATACAGGTTTCAGCGTCGAATGTTTTTCCGTTTCAATAAAGGGTTCGGGATCAAGCCCCAACAATTCCCCCAAACTCCGCAGGAACTTGGTCGTGCTATCCATCCCGATTGGCGCTTGCAAATAGGGTTTTCCCAACACCTCGCACAGTCCACGACCGAATTCGCGGTACATGCAGATGTTGACATCGGCGTTCACCAAATCGCGCATTTCGGCGATATGGGCACCTAGCGGCATCACCATGTTGACCTCGGCACCGATCCCTTGGACCAAACGACGTATTTCAGCCAAATCGCTTGGCATGTTGAATGTGCCATACATCGGGCCAAGGATATTGACCCGCGGAGCGGCACCTTCGGGGCGTTTTTTTTCGGGCGGCATACGGCCCTTGGTCATGCCAAATTCGGAAAAAATCCATGTCATGGCGCGATCGGCGGATTGCCATTGGTCTTCGTCAATCGTGCGCGGTAAAAACCGTTGGATTGACGTGCCTTGTGGCGTAACACCGCCGCCAATCATTTCGGCGATTGATCCCGTCACCACCACCGATGGTAACGCAGGATCCAATGTTTTCCACGCGCGTTTCATGGCCCCTTCGGTGCCGTCACGCCCCAATTCCTCTTCGCCAAGCCCTGTCACAACGATTGGCAATTCATGCGGCGGCAGCGCATCCGTATAATGCAGAACCGACGTCACGGGCAGGTTTTCACATCCAACCGGACCGTCAATCACGACTTGCAAGCCTTTGACCGCGCAAAAGGCATAGACAGCGCCCCAATATCCCCCTGCCCGATCATGATCGATCACCAACATCAGATCATCTCCTGTGCTTTGGCGGCACGGGCGGCTTTTTCAATTTTCTTTTGATTGAGCGCACGAAAATCGGGGCGAAGATTTGGGCTGCCTTCCCAAATACCTGCGGTGTCGTGATGTCCGACACCATCAAAAAATTCACGCATCGACGACATGCGTTCCGTATTTCCAATCGTCGTGTTAATCACCTGCGCAAGGCTGCCTGCGCCTGCGGGACCCATCAAAGGACGCGCAGACACAAGGTTGGTGAAATACAATGCCGCGCGGCCCTTTTCCTTGACCGCTTGGACCAATGGCGTGGTCCCGATGGCAAGATCCGGTTCAAACGCATCAACCGCCGCCAAATCATCTTCAAGAGAGGCGCGGAATTTCACCACAGTGCCCTTGTCGGCCAACCAGTCCAGATCCGCTTGCGACATGGCTGTTTTGGGGCACGCAGTCCCGACATAGGGAACATCTGCACCGCTTTCGATCAACAGGCGCGCGACTAACAATTCGCTGCCCTCGTAACCCGAAACGGTGATGCGCCCTGCGATGGGATGGGCGGCCAATGCACCCTTGATCGCGGGCAAAAACGCGTTTTGTGCGGCGGCAATCTGTGCGGCGGGAACATTGAACGTTTCGCCAATCGCTTGCAACCACGCGGCGGCGCCGTCGTATCCGACAGGGGCGCTTCCGACTGCGGGGCGACCTGCGGCCGCAAATTCGCGCAGCGTTGCGGTATAAAACGGATGGATGGCTGCAACTGCGCCGCAATCAAGTGCGGCATACATTTCGCGCCATTCCCGTGCAGGTAAAACCGGACCTGCCGCCAAACCCATCGGGGCCAACATCGCGCCGATTACCATCGGATCGGCAGGAAACATTTCGCCCAACAAGGCCACCGTAGGGCGTTTGTTTTTGCCGCCAACGGGGGCTTGAACGGGGCCGGCTTCGGCTTCTTGACGGGCGAAATTCAACATTGCGCCCGCCAAAATATCCTTGGCCTCTGCATGTGTGGGCACGCCAAAACCAGGAACATCAATTCCAATAATGCGAACGCCGTTTATTTCATTCGGCAACAGTCGAAGCGGCACGCCGCTTGCTGTTGGAACGCATAGGTTGGTGACCACAATCGCATCATATTGATCGGGATCCGCCAAATCGTGAACGGCGTCGCGAATGTCTTCGAACAACTTACCTGTCACAAGGGATTCAGAGTCAAAGGGCACATATCCCACTGACCGGCGCGCACCATAGAAATGGCTCACAAAGCTTAGGCCATAGACGCAGCACGCAGAGCCCGACAAAACCGTGGCAACGCGGCGCATGCGCAACCCAACCCGTAACGATCCGAAGGCGGGACACATGGATTGGGGCTTGTCATGGGGGCCGACAGGGTAATCTTTGGCATATTTTTCCAAAATTGCCGCAGTTTCGGCGGCTTTGACCCCCGAGCGTTTCAAACTTTCGGATTGGCATGCCATGCCGTCAGCGGTCACAGAATGAACACTTTCAGATCCGCCATCGTCTGGCTGACCAGTCAACACATCGGCCTGTGCGGCGGCGTCATATGTGACTTCGTTGCTCATTTAAACCTCGTCATAAATCACTTCTAGGGATTTCTTGATTTCTGCGTTTTTCCCGCGCATGTCCGCATCGGTGGCGGGCACCAACACGAAATCACCGCCTGTGTCTTTGCTATCAAACAGCGCCAAAAGCCCGTCTTGATCCAATGGCGCGGGTCGAATGGGCGGCGCGTCAGCAACCGCAAGCGCCAATTGTTCAAACAAAGGACCCCACTGGCTTTGCGCGGATCCAACGATTTGATAATTTGCCGATTTCTTGCGCAGATCATCGTCCTGCGGGATTGAGGCAAGTACCGGAATATCGGCAGCCTTTGCAAACGCCGCCGCTTCGCCCGATCCGTCATCTTTGTTAATCACAAGACCCGCAACCCCGACATTGCCGCCAAGTTTGCGGAAATATTCGACCGCCGAACACACGTTATTGGCCACATACAACGATTGCAGGTCGTTTGATCCGACCAAAATCACCTTTTGCGCCATGTCGCGTGCGATGGGCAATCCAAAGCCGCCGCAGACCACATCCCCCAAGAAATCAAGCAAGACATAGTCGAAATCCCAATCGTGGAACCCCAACTTTTCCAACAGCTCAAACCCATGGATGATCCCACGACCGCCACACCCGCGACCGACCTCGGGCCCGCCAAGCTCCATCGCGAAAACACCGCCGCGTTTGAAACAGACATCGCCAATCTGAACTTCTTCACCGGCAAGCTTTTTACGGGTCGAGGTTTCGATAATTGTGGGACAGGCTTTGCCGCCAAACAACAAAGACGTGGTATCGGATTTCGGATCACACCCGATCAACAACACCCGTTTGCCCATTTCGGCCATCATGTGGGACAAATTGGCCAGCGTAAAGGATTTGCCAATACCGCCCTTGCCATAGATTGCAATGATCTGGGTTTTGCTGGTTGCTTCTCCCTGTTCGACTTGCAAATCTGCCAAATCTGTATTGGCTTCATCGCGCAAACGCTGCGAATAGTCCTTGAGATTGGGAACGTCGTCTTTCATTGTAGTGTCCTCCAATCAAGAACCATTTTGCAGCAGTTTGAATTTTCAAAAGCATCAACATAGGCCTGGGCCGCGTCATGTGCAGGGGCGTGATGCGTGATCAGCCCATCCAGTGACAACAGCCCCTCACCCACCAACGCCGTAATCGCCGTCATGTCGGATGCATGCCATTCTGCGGCCACCCGCAGTTTGATTTCGCGCATGAACGCAAAGGGAAAGGCAAAGTTAATACGGTCTGCGTAAAACCCTGCCAAAACAATCTCGGCGCCACGTCCGCACCGCTGGATCCATTGATCCATCAGATCGGTCGCACCCGACGCGTCGTAAATAGATGTATAATCGCGCTTTTCGTCCAATTCGGGCGTAGTGACGCGATACCCTTGCGCCCCGTGCATACGGTCTGGATTTATTTCCCAAACTGTCGGGGGCGGACCACCGGCAAGGCATGTCAGACGCGCCAACAGACGCCCCAAAACACCGTGACCAATGATCAACTCAGGCAGCCGCGCATCCATCCCCGCCAACGCGTGTCGGGCCGTCGCCGCCAAGGCAAAAAGCGTTCCTTGATCGGCAAGCGCGCGATCAATCTTGGCAACCCGATGTGCTTGGGTCACCAATGTTCCTGCCGAACCACCAAAGAGCCCCTTGGCATCGACAAATGAATTCGATCCGGGAACAAATACAAAATCACCAACCTTGTGACCTGATCCTTTTGGGGCGTCGACCACTTCGCCGACCGCTTCATAGCCTGGCACCAACGGATAACCCAATCCTGGAAATGGGGGCATTGACCCCGACCACAAGAGTTTTTCCGTTCCCGTCGAAATTCCAGAAAAATCCACCCGAACCACGACATCCCCATCGGTCGGATCCTTGAGCCCGATGTCGCGTAGAGCAAGCTTTTTTGGCCCCTCTAATATAACCGCTGACGTATGCATGGTTGTTCCCTGTAATTTATCTGCGCAAAAGAGTCGCAGTTAGTGTTAGTTTAACCTTACAATTCTAACTGTCAATTTTTTTTGACATTTTGAATGAATCAATTTTTGATCGCCTCAATCACCGTGGTCACAAATGGGCGTTTTGTTGGATGAATTTTGACTGATGAAAATCCAATTTCTTTCAATATATCTGATATTTGCTTGGCGGATCGGGTCTTTCCGGTCTGCATCGCAAATGTGTAAACCGCAAAATACGTATCCCCAAATCTATTGGGGTGCGGATCGCCCAGCATCGGTTCTGACACCACCAAATGCCCGCCAGAGGGCAAAGCAGTGTAAACTTTGGTTAACAAATTTCTGACGGTATCGTCACTGTGATCGTATAAAACCCGAATTAGGGAAATCACATCAAACCCCTCGGGCAAGGGATCTGTGAAAAACGACCCTTCGATAAAGTCATGCCCCAGCGCGCCATTATGCGCCCCGTTCAGATCGAAAACTGTTGCGGTGACATGGGGATGTTTTGCGGTCACTTGGGTGACAAAGGCCCCACTGCCCCCGCCCACATCCAACCAACGGGCGTTCTTTTTCGGCGAAATCGCCCGCAACGTATCGCGCGCGACCATGAACTGAGATTTTGTCATCAAATCAGAATACCGCGCCACATCGCGATCATTCACAGTGCCCATCGTCCCAAACACATAGGGCCAAAATGCAGCAAGCTGATACGCCATGTCGCCTTTGAAAAAAGGCGTGGGGTCCGCCATGTCTTGGTACAAAATGGAATGATGATCGATCAGCTCCGCAATCCCAGGCAAGCCCAAAACCAAAGCCCCACGGCGCGCCAGACTGACCCTGTCCTTGTGTACATGCACGAGCTTAAGCGCGACCCCCGCGCGACACAGCAGGCGCAGCGTTTCGGTGTCCAAGCCTGCGTTTTGCGCCAAAACATTGATGGCAAGCGGCCCCTCTTTGAGGTCAGCCAACAGGCCGCTGCGCACAAAATAGAGCAGGATTTGCGTATCCACAAACCCCGTCATCATTTGGAAAATGGCTTCGCCTTCTTTGCGCGACAGGCGTGCGAAAATGGGCAGCCGTGAAAACAAATCCTGCACCCATAGCTTTGAATAAAAGCCATTTTTCCACTGCGACCACCACTGCGTGATCCCGCGCGATTTGGGTCTATGGGTGGTTAAATCGGCCATAGATCAGGCATTGGGATGCGGCTGATAGGCAGACATCATCCGTCTGGATTGCATCTGTACCATCTTGGCCAACTGTGCTTCGCCCGGGCACGATGGGATCGATGCAATGGCACCGCCCAATACATTGCGCAAAAGCTGTTGCGCACCCTCAACACCGTATTCTGTCACAGCGCTCGGTCGGCCATTTTTGGCGTCCTGCCCCGCAGGCTTGCCCGTGTCCGATGTGTCGGACAAGACATCCAATAAATCATCCGCGATTTGAAAGGCCTGTCCGATCCGCGCGCCCAGCTCTTGCCAAGGTTCGGGATCATGCCCTGCCGCGATTGCGCCCATTTGCGTGGCTGCGATAAACAAGGCCCCCGTTTTCGACAGGTGATAGGCCCCAAGATCAATGGTTGCCTCATCCTCCCATGCTTGGCCCGCGCAAATCCCATTGGGAAATCCGGTGTATTTTGCCAAATACGTGACCAAGTCGATCACCCGATGGGGGGCAACGGAGCCTTGGCTTGCCACTGCGGAAAATGCGTTTACGATCAAACTGTCACCCGCCAACACAGCCGTGGTTTCGCCAAAGGCGCGATGCACCGTTGCTTTGCCGCGCCGCAAGGCCGAATTGTCGAAACAGGGCAAATCATCATGAACCAAGCTTGCGCAATGGATCATCTCAAGCGCGCTTGCCGCTGCATCTGTGACCGATGGGGCATCATCCCCGCAGGCCATCGCGACGGAAATCAAAATCAACGGACGTATGCGCGCGCCCCCGGGGAACACCGCATAGTCGATAGATTTATGCAATTTCGACGGCGCAGGCGTGACGACCGCACCGCTACAGATATGAGTCTGAATAGCCTTTTCAATTCGATCGTTTAACATAATGCGCCCCAAAGGTGACAGTTATTATTTACACTTGTGTAATTTATACTGGACATATTCCCTGTTTGAGTCAACACTTCAATCATCATGCATGATGAAAGAGAATATTAAGTGGCCCGGAAAATTATTATAGTCGGTGCGGGTATAGGGGGCCTGTCTGCAGCGGTGAAACTTGCGCATGCAGGGCATCATGTGCACGTCATTGATGCGGGCGCGCAAGCCGGCGGAAAAATACGAACGCATCTCGGATCAAGCGGTCCAATCGATATTGGGCCCACTGTCTTGACGCTCTTGCCTGTGTTTCAACGCTTGTTTGCATCAATCGACGAAGACATACACGAACATATCACATTGACGCGCGAACCGATTTTGGCGCGCCACTGGTGGCCCGACGGGACGATGTTGGACCTGCATGACAATTTCGAACAATCCGCAACCGAAATCACCGCCGTCTTTGGCAAGAAAAGCGGGAAAGAGTTTGCGAAATTCTACAACGACAGCCGCCTTTTGTTTGACTGCTTTGATAAACCCGTGATGCAAAACGCGCGGCCAAACCTGTTGCAAATGATGCGCGCCACCCTGAAACGCCCAAGCGTGATCGGCAAAATGAAACCCTTGTCGTCATTGGGCAGCAGTCTCTCATCCTATTTCAGCGATCCGCGTCTTGCGCAGCTGTTTGGTCGCTATGCCACCTATGTGGGCGGCACGCCACAAACGGCCCCCGCGCTGATGTCGCTGATCTGGCAGGCCGAAGCGCGCGGCGTCTGGACGATCAAGGGCGGCATGAATCGCCTTGCGCGGGTTTTGGAACAGCTGTGCATCGAACGGGGTGTCACGTTTACATTTAACACCTCTGTCACGCGCATCCGCCGCTCTGCCGATCGCGTGGTCGGCGTTGATGTCACCGATGGAACACAGCATACCGCGGATGCTGTTATCTTTAATGGGGATCCGCGATCCCTGTCACAAGGCGATCTTGGCCCAGATGTTGAAACCATAGCGCGGTCCACAAAATCCGCAAAACGCAGTTTATCCGCCTATGTTTGGGGGTTTGATGCCCCGGTTGAGGCCGCAAATCTGGCCCATCACAATGTCTTTTTTGCCGATCGACCAAATTCGGAATTTGACGATATTTCACGCGGTCTCATGCCTGTTGACCCAACGATTTATGTCTGCGCCCAAGATCGGGGGGCCAATGCGCCAACGCCGCATGTGGATCGGTTTGAAATAATCTTGAATGCTCCGCCGCTTTCACAACGGGCGCCAGAACCAGAGGATTTTGACAGATGCAAAGCAATCACTTTCAACCGACTGGAACGGTTCGGCCTGACATTTCACAGACAGATCGGGCGCGAACATCTGACCATGCCACAGGATTTTGCGGAACGTTTTCCAGCTTCGGACGGGTCCCTTTACGGGCAGAGCCCCGAGGGCATGTTATCGACCCTGCGGCGGCCGACATGTGTGACCCCCATTTCGAACCTGTTTCTGGTGGGGGGCGGGGTGCATCCGGGCGCGGGGGTTCCGATGGCAGCGCTTTGCGGGCAGCTCGCAGTAGACGAGATGACTCGGCGCCAAATTTTAACCTAGACGTTCCCCCCAACGGATATGCGTGGTGGTATGTTGATGGGTTTGATCCCGCAACGGGTCGCGCCATTTCGATCATTGCCTTTATCGGATCGGTTTTTTCCCCTTGGTACAAATGGTCGGGACGGAAAAATCCAAACAATAACATCTGCTTGAATGTTGCGACCTATGGACCCAAAGGGCGCTTTACCATGACAGATCGCGGGCGGTCGGCACTGGGCCAAAGCGAACATACCCTGACGCTTGGGCCATCCTGTGTGGAATGGGATGCCGCATCGCAATCCTTGGTCATCACAATTGACGAAGTCAGCAGCCTTCCCTTGATCTCGCGCATTCGCGGCACCGTCACCTTGCGCCCCACAGGGATGACCGGTGTTGAACTGCCCCTAACCGCGGACGGATCCCATGTTTGGCGACCATTTGCGCCGACCGCCGATATTGATGTCGATTTGAATATGGACGGCTGGACATGGTCAGGCCACGGATATTTCGACGCCAATTTTGGCACGCGCGCCTTGGAACAGGACTTTAACTATTGGACATGGGGCCGTTTCCCCGTGAAATCGGGTGCGGCCTGTTTTTATGACTTGGAACTACGGGATGGAACGCATCATCATCATGCCTTTCTGATACATCACGACGGAACCGCAGAACAGATCGCATCCCCCCCGCCCCTGACCAAATTTTCGCGCAGCCTTTGGGCTGTGTCGCGCAGCACGCGATGTGATGCGGGATCGAAACCAAAACAGGTCAAAAGCCTCTTGGATGCTCCGTTTTACAGCCGTGCCATGGTCGAAACGACCCTCATGGGTGAAAAAACAACAGGTGTGTTTGAGGCGTTGGACCTACATCGGTTCCGCAATCCTGCAATCCTTGCAATGCTGGCGGTCCGCGTTCCACGACGCAGAACATGGCCACATGCAATCACGCCTGTGGATTAAGCCGATAGACCGATAAATTCAGCATCAAGGCAATACTGACCCACACAAGATACGGCGCAAAGGCAAGGCCCGCGACCGCGTCATAGGACCAAAAAACACCCACGCAAAGCGCAACAGCGCCCCACAATCCGGTTATGACATAAAGCCCCATTTTGATCTTGCGCAGCCCAAAGAAAACGGGCGTCCACAGCGCATTCAGCGCGATTTGCAACGACCACAGCGCCAAGGCAGTGCCCGCATCAGGCATCGCCGCAAGCCGTGCGCCCGCAAAGGCCATCAATAAATACAAAAGCGTCCAAGTGACAGGAAACACCCAATTGGGCGGCGTCCATTTTGGTTTGGCAAGACCCGCATACCATGCACCGGGTGGAAACAATCCACCGGTTGAACCCGCGACCAAACAGGCCACCAAAAATATTGTAAAATCCAACCACATATCTGCGTCCCCTTTATCAACGCGACCTTAGGCGCCGATATTGCTTTGGTCGCTTTGGCTGAGCTGTTCCATAACGGAAATAAAGCGATCACTCCAGCCGGTATCGTGTTCTTTTTTGATCGCCGCAGCGCGGATCAGGAATTCGGTTTGCGGCAAGGGACGGGCATAGACCGTGGCAGGTGTTGGCAAGACCATGCTTGCCGCTGCTTTGGTGGCAGACAGCCCAAGCAACCGCAGCTTGGTAAACTTATCCGTGCGCGCGCGACGGGTGATGTTGTTGTAATCGTGATCGCGTAAATTATCACCGATGGCTGCATAAATGTGGCGTGCGGCAAACATTGCGGGGCGCACAGGGATTGGCAAACGGGCGATCCCTGCCTCGGATCGATGATACAGTTGATCCGCCTGCGATAACAGTTGGCGCGTCATCAATTGAATTTCCGGCCGCGTGACATCCGCTGCCATAAGGTCCGACCGCGCAAGACCGTTCTGCGCAAGCCACTGACGCGGGATATAGAGCCTGCCCTCGCGCGCGTCTTCGCCCACGTCGCGCGCGATGTTGGTCAATTGCATCGCAACCCCCAAATCACACGCACGCGCCAATACATCCGCATCCCGCATTCCCATAATGACACACATCATCGCGCCCACCGCCGATGCAACACGCGCAGCATAAGACACCAAATCGTCAAATGTGTCATATTCTTTGCCCAATGCATCCCACAGCAACCCTTCCAATAGGGCTTCGGGCAAGGCACGCGGCATGTCGAATTCTTGGACCATACGGGTGAATGCGCGATCCATTGGCCGATTGCGCGGCCGCCCGGCATACACATCGTCCAAACGTGAAATCAGATCGCGGACGGATGCGGATTTATCCGCCTTCAAATCCACCTCATCATCCGCAAGGCGACAAAACGCATATAACGCAAGACAGGGTTCGCGCACCGATTTTGGCAACAGGGTTGAGGCCGCATGAAAGGACAGCGATCCATGCCGAATGGCGTCTTTGCAATAGTCCATATCGCTTTGGGCGGTGGATCTCATGGGACACGCGCCCCCGTCACCGATGGAACCAATTGCGTCAACACCTCGGACGAGGTCACCACACTTGGGATCCCTGCCCCGGGATGGGTCCCTGCCCCGACAAGATAGAGGTTATCAAAATCTTCGCTGATGTTATGCGGCCTAAACCATGCGGATTGAAAAATGCGCGGCTCCAGCGAAAATCCCGCGCCATGCGGGCTTAGGTATCGGGATTCAAAATCCATCGGCGTCAGAACATGCTGCGCAGCAATTTTTTCGGAAAACCCCGGAATAACACCGTTTAACACAGTGCGCATTTTTTCCAGATAGACGTCTTTTTCCTGTGCCCAGTCGACAGGGTTTTTTGATTTCAAATTCGGTACAGGCGACAGCGCATAAAAACAATCGTCCCCCGCAGGTGCGACCGACGGATCGGTCACAGACGGGCGATGCAGATAAAGCGACATATCATCGGCCAACGTAACCTTGTCAAAAATATCACCCAACAACCCGCGATATCGGGGGCCATTGATAATTGTATGATGCCCCACGTCCGACCACTGGTCCCGCGTGCCACGGGTTCCAAAATACCAGACAAACAAACCCATCGACCATCGCGCCCGCGCCAGTTTTGCGCGGTTCCAACGTTTCCGCGGGGCTTTGCGCAGCAATTTGTCATAGGTCCATCCTGGATCGGCGTTTGACACCACAATATCCGCCGCAATATGGCGCCCGTCCGACAATGTCACCCCCGTCACACGTCGATCTTTGACAGTGATTTCATCAACTGTAGTCCCCAAGGAAATGCGCGCGCCCTGCCGTTCGGCAAACCGCCCCATGGCATCGGCCAAGGCTTGGACGCCGCCTTGGACATAGTGGACACCAAATGCTTTTTCCAAATGACTGACCAGAATATACATGGATGTCACATGTCTGGGATCACCCCCGATGAACAACGGATGAAAGGACAAAGCCATGCGAAACCGCGGATCCTTGACCCGCGCCGAAGCATGGGCATAAACAGAGCGATCCGCGCGCAATCGCACGAAGCCCGGAATTTCCTTGGCCAAATCCCACAAGCGATGCATCGGCTTGCGCCCTAAACCTTCGAACCCGAACTGGTAGCGTTTTTCGCAATCTTGCAAAAACTTCAAATATCCTGCCCGATCTTTTGGAAACATCCGTTCGACTTCGGCCAACATGTCGGCCTCTTCGTTGCGGATCTGAAACCGTGACCCGTCTGGCCAACGAATTTCGTAATAGGGATCAAGCGGCTTGACCGTCACATCATCGCGAAACGTGCCGCCACATTCGGACCACAACCGTTCAAACACCTCGGGCACTGTCAAAATCGTGGGGCCCAGATCAAAGCGATATCCATTTTGCGATACCGACGACCCGCGGCCACCCAAACGATCCAAGCGATCAATGATGTCAACCTGATAACCTTTGGCACCCAATCGCATTGCGGCCGATAAACCGCCTAATCCCGCCCCAATGACAATCGCCTTGGGTCGATGGAAAGGATCCGTGCGGATCCTAAGAAGGGGCTCGGGGTGTGTCATAATAGTCTTACAGTACACATGTCTATTTTTATTTACAATAGATGTCTTTTATGGTTGACTAAAAACATGCCAAGCATCCTTTCAAACAAGCGGAGGCAGATCATTCAAACTGTGACCCTCAGCCTGTATCGCTTTGATACGATATGGCACAAAGCTTGGGCTTTTGTGATGATGGGGCTTGCCCGCGTGTCATTGTCAAAAACACCTCATTTACAGTTTTGGAAATTGCTCGGGTCTGGAACAGGCCAAGGGTTCACACCGATTCCGAATTGGGGTGTTTACGCGGTTCTATGTGTTTGGGACAATGGGGCCGACGTGCGCGCCAATCTGGAACACAACCCCCTGTTTAAGCGTTATCGCGAACGCGCGACACAAACCTGCACCATTTTTCTGGAACCGACATCAAGCCGCGGCCAATGGTCAGGACAAACGCCATTCGACCCCCGCCCCAATGCAAACGCAGGTCCGGTTGCGATTTTGACCCGCGCCACATTGCGCTGGAGCAAGATCTTACAATTCTGGGGCCAAGCCCCCGCAATCAGCAAACGGATCGGGGAAAACAGAAAGGTGATGTTCAAAATTGGCTTGGGCGAAGTGCCGCTGCGCCAACAGCTGACCTTTTCAATTTGGCCCAATGTTTCGGACATGGCCCAATTTGCACATGCGCATGGGGCCCACAAATCCGCAATCGCGCAGGTGCGCCAAGGGCGTTGGTTCAAAGAAGAACTCTATGCGCGATTCAATATCACAATGATTGATGGCTATTGGTCGGATTTCAACAAACAGTTGTTAAGGGAATAATATTCATGTCTAAAGCTTTTCCATTCTCGGCAATCGTCGGACAAGCGCAAATGAAGCTTGCCCTGACATTGACAGCCATTGACCCAAAAATTGGCGGTGTCTTGGTCTTTGGAGATCGTGGGACAGGAAAATCAACAATCGTACGGGCTTTGGCCGATCTTTTGCCCCCCATCACCGCAATCGTGGGGTGCCCCGTCAATTCGCAGGCCACTGACGCTGTGCCCGAGTGGGTTGAACATGCGACGAAAAAAACCCATCAAGTCCCAACGCCCGTGGTGGATTTACCCTTGGGCATTAGCGCAGATCGTGTCACAGGGGCGTTGGATATCGAACGCGCTTTGGTCGATGGCGTGAAAACATTTCAACCCGGCCTCTTGGCGCGGGCCAACCGCGGATATCTCTATATTGACGAGGTCAATCTGTTAGAGGATCACATCGTCGATCTTTTGCTTGATGTCGCGCAATCCGGCGAAAACGTGGTTGAACGCGAAGGCCTGTCCATTCGCCACCCCTCGCGCTTTATCCTGATCGGATCAGGCAACCCAGAAGAAGGCGAATTGCGTCCGCAGCTGTTGGATCGCTTTGGCCTGTCTGTCGAGGTGCGCACACCGCAAACCATATTGGACCGCATTGACATCATCAAACGGCGTGACGCCTTTGATCGCGATCCCGATGGGTTTTACGCAGAGTGGGCCACAGAAAACAAAAAACTCAGCCGCGAAATTGTGAACGCGCGCCGACGGCTTAACGTGGTTGAAACCAGTGACAAGATGTTGGAAACCTGCGCCGAAATCTGCGTGGCCTTGGGCAGCGACGGATTGCGCGGTGAATTGACCCTTTTGAAAACCGCGCGCGCTTTGGCGGCCTATCTGGGCGACAAACATGTGACGCTCAGCCATATCAAACACATTGCCCCTATGGCGCTAAGCCATCGGTTGCGCCGCGATCCGTTGGACGATTCAGGGTCCACCGTCCGTGTCGAACGCACCTTAGATGCCGTGATGAGGTAAGAGTTGAAAACCGTAACCGATATCGCCACGCTTGTCTTTCGGTTGGTGTTGCATGATCCAAAAACCTTTGGTGGGATTTGGATA
>RGAJ01000400.1 GCA_009920225.1 Paracoccaceae bacterium | reverse complement strand
CCCATTTCGGCAAGACCGATGGTTTCGCACCACGGTTCGCCGATCATTTCATCGTCCTCATCCAGAATGACCGACACAAGAATATGTCCGTTCAACGCCATGCGAATACGGTCGCGCACAATGCCATCAAGCGCGCCGATATGAACAGTGCCATCCAAATACTGACGGCCTGTATCGATATATTCCGCAACTTTCGGGGTGGCACGGGTCAGATCCATCATCATGCCATTCACGCAAACAACGGCGGGTATTCCGCTTTCGCCCGCCAATTTCACATGTTCGCGCAAATGACGATGTTCACCGTGCATTGGGATGATCATCTTTGGTTTGACCAATTGATGCATCCGCTTCAAATCTGGACGGTTTGCGTGGCCAGACACGTGATAGGTGCCGTTGTATCATCGATGACGTCCACGTCCATTTCGGAAAATTGGTTCATGATGCGAATGACACCACGTTCGTTTCCTGGAATGGTTTTGGATGAAAACAGGAACATATCGCCCTCTTTCATCGACAGGCCCATGAATTTTCCATTGGCAAGCTGCGCAGAAGCGGCGCGGCGTTCGCCTTGGCTGCCGGTGACCAACAGCATCAGGTTTTCGCGTGGAATGTTCACCGCATCCTCGGGTGACACCACTTTTGGGAAATCGGCCAAGACGCCCGTTTCAATCGATGCTTCGATCATCCGGCGCATCGCACGACCCAAAAGACAGATCGACCGCCCTGCCCGCGCACCTGCATCGGCCAAGGTTTTCACACGCGCAACGTTTGACGCAAATGTCGTCGCCACCACCATATGCGGTGCAGATTCGATCAGCGATTGGATATTGTCGCCAAGCGTCGATTCTGAGCGCCCCTCATGCGTGGAAAACACGTTTGTTGAATCGCAGACCAAGGCATGAACACCGTCTTTGGCAACATCTGCCCATAACGCTTCGTCAAATGCTTCGCCAACGATAGGGTTGGTATCCAATTTGAAATCACCCGTATGCACAATGCGGCCTGCGGGCGTATCAATCACCAAAGCACTGCTTTCGGGGATTGAGTGTGAAATGGGCAAAAACCCAACTGTGAATGGTCCTTTTGAAATGGTTTCGGGCCATTTAGACACGGTTTTTACGGCGGCTTCTGAATGTCCGTGATCTGCCATTTTATGGCGCGCCAAATGCGCGGTAAAGGCACGCGCATAGATGGGTGCGCCCAAATCGCCCCACAGATGACCCACTGCGCCAACGTGGTCTTCGTGGCCATGGGTGATAAAGATGGCCTCAATCTGGTTACGACGCTCTTTAAGCCATGTGATATCGGGCAGGATCAAATCCACACCCGGCGAGGTGTCCATATTGGGAAAGGTCACGCCCAAATCAACCACGATCAACCGTTCCTTTCCTTTGGGACCATAGCCGTAAACATAGGCATTCATGCCGATTTCACCGGCCCCCCCAAGAGGAAGATATATCAGTCGATCCGAGCTCATTCAGTTTCCGTTTCTTTTGTTAAAATCATGGATCAAACGTAATCCATGCATGGTTAAGGTATCTTCGAATTCGTCAAACAGGTCGTCTGCCGTTTGGAATAATGGGGCAAGCCCGCCTGTCGAAATAACCTTCATCGGTTTATTGTGTTCTGCCTTGATACGGGCACAGCATTCTTTGATCAACCCAATATAACCCCAAAATACGCCTGATTGCATACAGGCGACCGTATTTGTGCCGATCACGTTTTGCGGTTTCGCGATATCGACATGTGGCAGGGCCGCAGCCGCCTGATGGAGTGCCTGCAACGACAGGTTCACACCGGGCGCAATGATGCCACCAATATAGGCGCCATCGCTGTCTACAACGTCAAATGTGGTTGCGGTCCCGAAATCGACAACGATCAGGTCGCCACCATATAGGTCGTAGCCTGCAACCGTATTGACCAAACGATCGGGGCCGACTGTGGTGCCT
>RGAJ01000399.1 GCA_009920225.1 Paracoccaceae bacterium | reverse complement strand
TTAGGCACATCACTTAACAAACGGAGACTATTATGATAAAGACAACAAGACGTAACTTTATTACCACCGCCGCAGTGGGTGCGGCGGCTGCGCCTTTGGCAACGCCGGCGTTGGCCCAAAGCACAATCAAATGGCGCATGCAAACCTATGCCGGTCCTGCACTGGCAGCACATGTGATTGATCCTGCGATCCAAATGTTCAACAAAATCGCCGGGGATCGAATGCAGATCGAATTGTTCTATGCCGACCAATTGGTGCCAACGGGCGAATTGTTCCGCGCCATGCAAAAGGGCACCATTGATGCGGTGCAATCGGATGACGATTCAATGGCATCGCCCACGGACGTCACCGTGTTTGGTGGCTATTTCCCATTCGCATCGCGCTATTCTTTGGATGTGCCCGTGCTCTTTAACCAATACGGTCTGAACGAGATCTGGGATGAACAATACAGCGCCGTGGGCGTAAAACACATCAGCGCAGGATCATGGGACCCCTGCCATTTCGCAACCAAAGACCCCATCCGCAGCCTAGACGACCTAAAAGGCAAGCGCGTCTTCACCTTTCCGACAGCGGGTCGGTTCTTGTCACAGTTCGGTGTGGTTCCTGTAACGCTTCCGTGGGAAGACATCGAGGTTGCGGTTCAAACAGGCGAATTGGACGGCATCGCATGGTCAGGCATTACCGAAGACTATACCGTCGGTTGGGCAGATGTGACCAATTATTTCCTCACCAACAACATCTCTGGCGCGTGGGCGGGATCGTTCTTTGCCAATATGGATCGCTGGAATGAATTGCCAGAAGATTTGCAAACATTGTTCCGCGTCTGCTGTGACCAATCCCATTATTATCGTCAATGGTGGTATTGGGGCGGTGAAGCCAATTTGCGCGTGAATGGCACCAAAATGCAGCTGACATCTATCCCAGATGCAGAATGGGCACAGGTGGAAAATGCAGCGGTCGCGTTTTGGGATGAAATCGCAGCCGAAGGTCCGGTCCAAGCAAAAGTTGTTGAAATTTTCCGCAAATATAATTCCGATATGCAAAAAGCGGGACGTCCATATCGCTACGGTTAAGGCCCCGATACCAGATAAAAATCATGTGTGGGCCAAGTGGCCCACATAGTTTCACAAGGGATAAAACATGACATTCGAAGAGCTGAAGGCGCAGATTGACAGCGGACACATCGACACTGTTTTGGTGTGCATCATCGATATGCAAGGTCGCCTTATGGGCAAACGGTTCCACGCCGAGGCCTTTTTGGATATGGCACATGATGAAACGCATTGCTGCAATTATCTGCTGGCGACCGATTTGGATATGGCCACACCTGATGGATATGCCTCGACGAGTTGGTCCGCGGGATACGGTGATTACATCATGAAACCCGACCTAAGCACGTTGCGCCCTGTTCCATGGCTTGATGGCACGGCGTTGTGCCTGTGTGATGTGTTAGATCATCATACCCATCAACCTGTTCCCTTCTCCCCGCGTCAAGTGCTGAAAGCCCAAATTGCACGGGCAAACGCACTTGGGTTTACGCCAATGATGGCGACCGAATTAGAGTTCTTTTTGTTTCAGGGCACGCATGATGAAATCGCGGCCAACGGGTTTTTGGATCTCAAGCCCATTTCAAATTACAACGAAGATTATCACATCTTTCAAACCTCGAAAGAGGAACACATCATGCGCCCCATTCGCAACCACTTGCGCGCAATGGGGATCCCTATCGAAGGGTCAAAAGGCGAGGCCGAAGCAGGGCAAGAAGAGCTAAACATCAAATATGCTGATGCTTTATCCACCGCAGATCACCATACGTTGGCCAAACATGGGATCAAGGAAATCGCCCATCAACACGGTCATGCGGCGACATTCATCCCAAAATGGCACCATGATCGCGTGGGGTCTTCTGCGCATGTGCATCAATCACTTTAAGAAAAGACTTTCCTGCA
>RGAJ01000398.1 GCA_009920225.1 Paracoccaceae bacterium | reverse complement strand
TCAGACACCTTTTCACACATGCGCCACAGATACCCGTCCAACAAATCACGATCTGCGACGTCCTCGAACAAGGTGGTTTCATTCGAAATAGATTTGATGGGCGCGTGACGCGTCACGCTGCGGCGATCTTGACCCCGCGCCAAATGCCACAATCGCGCCCCCATCGATCCAAATCGCGATGTCAGGTCTTGTTTGTCCCAGCGCAGCAAATCGCGAATGGTGCGGATCCCTGCCCGATCAAGCGCATCTTGTGTGGCGCTGCCCACTCCCCAAATCAACCGAATGGGCTGATCACGCAGAAACGTTTCTGTATCCCCACGACCGATGACAAAAAACCCATTTGGTTTATCCTGATCCGATGCGATTTTTGCCAAGAATTTATTATGCGACAACCCGATGGACCCCGTCACGCCCAGTTCGGTTTTCATACGCCGCACCAACCGCGCCAACATGACCGCAGGCGGTGCGCCATGCAAGCGGGCCGTGCCGGACAGATCCAAGAACGCTTCGTCCAAGGATAGCGGTTCGATGGCGGGGGTCAGATCTTCCATCATTGCGCGGATGTCTTTGCTGACTTGGGCATAAACCGACATGCGCGGTTTGATAATCACGGCATCTGGGCAGAGTTTGCGCGCCTGAAACATCGGCATGGCCGATCGCACACCGCGAATGCGCGCGATATAGCACGCGGTTGACACCACGCCACGATGCCCACCACCGATGATCACGGGTTTATTGGCCAAATCGGGGTTATCGCGCTTTTCCACACTGGCGTAAAATGCATCACAATCCATATGCGCGATCGTGAGATCCATCAATTCAGGATGGCTAATCACACGCGGGGATCCACAGCTTGGGCAGCGGACCACATTGGGGAAATCCTGCAAACAATCACGACACAGGGACGGCATAGTCAAACTTTCGACAGGTTGTTTATTTATTCGCAGATTTGGAATAGATATGACGCCATACTATATCTACTTTAACAAATAAAACTACAGGAGACGACCTTTGCAAGACCCTACGCTTTTTGACATGCTGATGTCCATTTCAAATGGAAATCTTGTGCCTTTGTTCCTTGGTGCCTTGGTATTAATCTCGGTCTACCTTGCGGTTCGCATCGTCCCGCAATCCGAAAAACACGTGGTGGAACGATTTGGCCGATTGCACGCTGTTTTGGGGCCGGGCATCAACTTTATCGTGCCGTTCTTGGATCGTATTGCGCATCGCATTTCTATTCTGGAACGTCAGCTGCCCACAGCGATGCAAGACGCGATCACAACCGATAACGTCTTGGTCAAGGTCGAAACCAGCGTGTTCTATCGCATCACCGAACCCGAAAAAACGGTTTACCGAATTCGTGACGTCGATGGGGCGATTGCAACCACTGTGGCAGGGATCGTGCGCAGTGAAATCGGCAAAATGGAATTGGATGAAGTACAATCAAACCGGAATCATTTGATCCAAAAAATTCGTGAATCCGTGGCCGTGATGGTCGATGATTGGGGGATCGAAGTGACCCGCGCCGAAATCTTGGACGTCAACCTTGACGAAGCCACCCGCGCCGCAATGCTGCAGCAGCTGAATGCAGAACGCGCCCGCCGTGCACAAGTGACCGAGGCCGAAGGTAAAAAGCGCGCCGTTGAATTGGCGGCCGACGCAAAGCTTTATGAGGCAGAGCAAATCGCCAAAGCCCGCCGCGTGCAGGCCGAGGCCGAAGCCTATGCCACCGCCGTCGTCGCAAGCGCCATTCACGAGAACGGGATCGAAGCGGCACAATATCAAGTCGCCTTGAAACAAGTCGAAGCCCTTACAATCGTGGGGCAAGGCAATGGATCGAATACGATCATCCTACCCGCGAATGCCGCAGAGGCGTTTTCAGACGCCTTTAAAATGTTACGAGGTAAATAAAATGTCGATCATTGATACATGGTGGGCGTGGGTCTGTTT
>RGAJ01000397.1 GCA_009920225.1 Paracoccaceae bacterium | reverse complement strand
AAATCCAAAGACAACGATGGGGCGGGATATTGGATAATCAAACATGGATCTACCCGAACGCAGTTTTCAGCGATGGAACTCTACACCACGACCTAGGGCTTTGTGTTGAGGCGGGGAAAATTGCGCAAACGTGCCTCATCGATGAATTGCCCGAAACCGCATCGGTGTCCCGCATCCACGGCATCGTCGCCCCCGGTTTCGTTGATGTCCAGGTCAACGGAGGCGGCGGTATTTTGGTCAATACCGCGTCGTCCGCCGATCAAATCGTCCACATGCGGAATATACATCGAAATTTGGGGACCTATGCCATCCTTCCCACCGTGATCACCGATGGGGCAGACGTGATTGAACGCTGCGCTGAGATGATTATCGACACCAAGGATGAAGACGGGCTTATCGGTCTTCATATCGAAGGGCCGCATATTTCGGTTGAGCGCCGTGGCACCCACGACCAAAACATGATCCGCCCCTTTGATGATGCGACAAAAAAAACCATTCAAAAACTGCGCGCCCAAGATATTTTTGTAAAACTGACCGTCGCACCAGAAGCAATCACCACCAATCAAATTACCGAATTGGCCGAAATGGGGGTTGTGATATCGATCGGACATACCGCGGCAAATGATGGCCAAACACGTCAGGCCCTAACCGCTGGGGCAACCTGCTTTACACATTTGTTCAACGCGATGCCGCCGATTTATAATCGCGATCCGGGGCCGGTTGTGACCGCGCTGAATTCCGATGCCTATTGTGGGTTAATCTGTGACGGGGTGCATGTGTCCTATGACCTGATCGCGATGTCAATTCGATCCCGCCCCGTCAAAGATCGAATGTTTTTGGTGACAGATGCAATGCCAACGGTCGGGGGCCCAGATCAATTCGAATTATATGACCAAATCATACATGTCGAAGATGGCAGGTTAATTAACGCAGAAGGCAGCCTTGCCGGAGCGCATGTCACCCAATTGCAAGGTGTCTCCAATCTTGTGAACCATATCGGAATTAGCGCAGAGCAGGCGTTTTCTATGGCAATTACCGTGCCTGCAGATTTGGTCAAGCGCCCGGAGTTTGGATCCATTCTGCACCGACCCCTTGGGGATCTCATCCTGTGCGCGGATGATTTTTCAACATGTTCGGCCGTATCCTTGGCCTGACATCTTAAAAGGCGGCGCATCATACGCCGCCCTTCGTTTTGCCACATTAGGCAACATCAAAGACCAATGGTTTGACCTGTTGGAACAATCCTGATGCACTCAGCTCTGCCAACACCTTTGCATCTACGGCTTCGTCAACATACAAAAGTGCAATCGCTTCGCCACCTGCAGCGGCGCGCCCAAGGGTAAAGTTGGCGATGTTCACACCATGTCTGCCCATTGTGCCGCCCAGCGTGCCGATGATACCTGGAACGTCTTCGTTTGTTGTATAAAGCATGTGCGCCCCAACCTCGGCATCGATATTGATGCCTTTGATTTGGATGAACCGCGGCTTGCCGTCGCTAAAGACTGTACCCGCAATTGAGCGTTCACGTTTTCCGGTCACAACGGTCACTTTGATATAGCCATCAAAGGCACCCGATTTATCTTGGTTCGTGGTTGAGATTTTAACACCACGCTCTTTGGCGATCACCGGTGCAGACACCATGTTCACATCCGGGTTTGCCTTTTTCATGATCCCTGCAATCACCGCGCAATTCAGCGCATCGAGATTCATTTTGGACGCGCTCCCGTCATACAGAATGTTAATCGCGGTGATGGGTTCATCTGTCATTTGCCCAACAAAGTTGCCCAAATGATCGGCCAGTTTGACCCAAGGACCCATAACTTTGGCTTCTTCTGCGGTCATCGATGGCATGTTCAACGCATTTTCCACCGCACCATCCAAAAGGTAGTTGGACATCTGTTCCGCGACCTGCAGGGCAACGTTTTCCTGCGCTTCGGTCGTAGCAGCGCC
>RGAJ01000396.1 GCA_009920225.1 Paracoccaceae bacterium | reverse complement strand
GATTTTCCACCAAGCTCTAACGTCGTCACGGCAAAGTTTTCAGCCGAATTGCGCACCACATGACGGGCTGTGTTTGGTCCGCCTGTAAAGGCGATGCGATCCACATCGGGGTGGCGCGTTAACGGAATGGCGCAGTTTTCCGCATCCCCTGTGATCACTGACACAACACCTGCGGGAAAGCCCGCGCGGTCAATCAGTTTGGCAAATTCCAACATTGGGATTGGCGCAATTTCGGACGCTTTTAAAATCACGCTGCATCCTGCGGCCAAGGCGGGCCCAAGCTTGGTCGCGCTTAGGAACATTTGCGCGTTCCATGGCACAACGGCGGCCACGACGCCAATCGGCATGCGCGTGGTAAAGACATGCATATCGGGTTTGTCGATTGGCAAAACCGCGCCTTCGATTTTATCGGCAAGGCCCGCATAATAGCGGTAATAATCCGCCACATATTTTGTTTGGCTTGCTGTTTCGGCCAATAATTTTCCGCTGTCTGATGTTTCTAACCGACCCAATTCGCCGGCATGTGCCTCGATCAGGTCGGCCAGTTTGAACAAAAGCTTGCCGCGCTGTGTTTGTGTCATATCGCGCCACGCGGGATCATTTTGCGCGCGCTTGGCCGCCGCGATCGCGCGATCAACATCCGCGGGTGTTGTTGCGCCGAAACTGGCCCAAGGATGACCGTCTGCAGGATTTATCGATGTCATTATGGCGCCTGAGCCATCACAAAATGCGCCGTCAATATAAAGCTGATAGTGGGGAAGTGTCATGTCAATCCTCAGTTAAATGCGGGCATTACGTCATCGATAAATCGGCGCAGGGATGCGGCTTTGCGCTCGCTCGTCATGCCGCTATCAATCCAGAATGCAAATTCGTCATAGCCCAAATCTTCATATCGCTTCAATTGATCAATCACTTGCTGCGCTGTTCCAATCGTCAGATCACGGGCAAGGTTTTCCGGCGTCACCATTTTATTTTCCGCCATTTCGGAGGGTGTGATTTCTTGGATCAATCCTTGCGAAACAGGGCGCTTGTTTTGAAACCATGCGCCAAAGTAGCAATAGTATTTATGCAAATCTGTGATGGCATCGGCGGCGTCTTGTTCGTCCTTGCCAACATAGGTGTGATGCAACAGCATGATCTTTGGTGATTTATCGGGAAATTGTGCCTTTGCTGCGTTAAAGCGATCCATTAGGGATGTTATTTCATCCATACCTTGCCACAGGGGGGTGACTTGGACGTTGAAACCTTGGGATACGGCGAATTCATGGCTATTGGGGTCGCGCGCCGCAATCCAAATGGGTGGGCCGTCGGATTGCGTGGGCTTGGGTGTCGATGTTGTGGATGGGAAATTGTAAAACTCACCTTCATGCGCATAATCACCGGCCCACAGCTTGCGTAGGGTGGGGGCGGTTTCCCGCATGCGCTGTCCTGCTTCCCATGCATCCATGCCGGGCATGACACGTTCGTATTCGTAGTTATAGGCACCGCGTGCGATCCCCAATTCCAACCGACCTTTTGTCATCAAATCGGTTGCCGCCGCTTCGCCTGCCAATGCAATTGGATGCCAAAATGGGGCGATGACGGTTCCCGTCCCCAAACGCACGTTTTTTGTATGATGGGACAGATCAACCAAGGACAGGAACGGGTTTGGCGCGATGGTGAATTCCATTCCGTGATGTTCGCCTGTCCAAATCGCACGCATCCCGCCATCGTCTGCCATTTTGCACAGGGTTATGAATTCATCATACAACTGGTCATGCGACTGGCTGGCATCAATGCGTTCCATATGTGCAAAAAGAGAAAACTCCATACTTATGACCTTTCATCAATGGGGTGAATGTCGCCATGGGTTTGATCACCGACATAGAGGCTGAAATGCCCCGTCGCGCGTTCAATCAGATAGCGATCTAACATGGTTTTATGTGTGGGATTTGCAAAGTGCAGGTGCGCCACTTCGGTG
>RGAJ01000395.1 GCA_009920225.1 Paracoccaceae bacterium | reverse complement strand
ATTGGGTCAAAGAACTTGAAGATGTCCGTCTGTCTATGTTGGGTCTGCGCCAATCTTTGGCAGATGAACTGCAACGCTTGTCCGGATCTGACCGCTTTGGGTTTCTGGCGCAACATCGCGGCATGTTTTCTCGTCTGGGCACGTCGCCCGAAAAGGTTGAATTGCTGCGCGAACGTCACGGAATTTACATGGTCGGCGACAGCCGCTTGAACATCGCGGGACTGAACGCCAAAACAATCCCGATCTTGGCGGCGGCAATCATTGACTGCGGTATCTAAATTTTAGAATGAAGTGCAATAAAAAGGGCGGCGTTGTGCCGCCCTTTTTTATTTGGGGGCGATGTACGCCCCCGCGTTCAATTACGCCAGATCGTAGCAATCTGCGTGCATGACTTTTGCCCATGCTGCAACGAAATCGGCGACGAATTTGTCGGCGTTGTCGTCTTGTGCATAAAGCTCAGAATAGGCGCGCAGGATTGAATTTGAACCGAACACCAAGTCAACGCGGCTTGCGGTCCATTTTACAGAACCCGTTGCGCGGTCAACGATGTTATAGGCGTTGAACCCTGTTGGTTCCCACTTGTTCGCCATATCGGTCAGATTGACAAAGAAGTCATTCGTCAATGCGCCTGCGCGATCTGTCATCACACCCGTTGTTGATCCACCATGGTTCACGCCCAATGCGCGCAAGCCACCGACCAAAACAGTCATTTCAGATGCGGTTAGACCCATCAACTGCGCCCGATCCAACAAAAGCTCTTCTGGGCTGACGGCGAATTCTTTGCTTAGGTAGTTGCGGAAACCATCTGCGACAGGTTCCAAAACGTCAAAGGATGCAACGTCAGTTTGGTCTTGGGTGGCGTCGCCACGGCCCGCTTTGAATGGGACGTTGACGGATGCGCCGGCTGCTTTTGCGGCCATTTCGATGCCAACGTTACCCGCCAATACGATTGTATCCGCGATTGATGCGCCCGCTGCGGCCGCGATGGGTTCAAGAACGCCCAGTACTTTTGCCAGACGCGCAGGTTCGTTTCCTTCCCAATCTTTTTGCGGAGCCAAACGAATACGCGCACCGTTCGCACCACCACGGAAATCTGATCCGCGGAATGTACGTGCGCTGTCCCACGCGGTTGCGACCATTTCCGCAACACTTAGACCGCTGTTTGCAATCGCATTTTTCAGCGCGTCAACATCATAGCCCTTTGATCCTGCAGGAATAGGGTCTTGCCAGATCAAGTCTTCGGATGGGACTTCTGGACCGAAATAGCGTGTTTTTGGTCCCATGTCGCGGTGGGTCAGTTTGAACCACGCACGCGCAAAGGCATCATCAAAGGCAGCTGGGTCAGCCATAAAGCGTTCCGAAATCTTGCGATACTCGGGGTCCACTTTCAACGCCATGTCGGCATCTGTCATCATAGGCAGACAACGGATGGATGGATCTTCTACATCCACTGGCATGTCTTCTTCGGCGATGTTGATTGGGTGCCACAGGTTTGCGCCTGCGGGGGATTTTGACTTTTCCCAATCATATTTGAACAGCAGTTCAAAATAGCCATTGTCCCATTTGGTCGGATGTGTTGTCCACGCCCCTTCGACGCCGCTGGTCACAGTGTTGCGACCCACGCCACGGGTTTTGTGGTTCATCCAGCCCAAACCTTGTTCGTGAACATCGGCACCTTCGGGCTCTGGGCCCAAGTTGCTTGCGTCGCCATTGCCGTGGGCCTTGCCGACTGTGTGTCCACCTGCGGTCAGCGCAACGGTTTCTTCGTCGTTCATCGCCATACGCGCAAAGGTCACGCGCATGTCTTGCGCAGTTTTCAGCGGATCAAGAACGCCATTCACGCCCTCTGGGTTTACATAGATCAAACCCATTTGCACCGCTGCCAAGGGGTTTTCCAATGTGTCTGCCTCGCGGCTGTCATCATAACGGCCTGAACCCAGCCATTCTTTTTCGGAACCCCAATAGATGTCTTTTTCTGG
>RGAJ01000394.1 GCA_009920225.1 Paracoccaceae bacterium | reverse complement strand
GCCCTTGATCCATGAGGTGCATTTTTACTGTATTCATCGGCTGATCCATATTCCGATTCTGTATAAATGGATCCATTCGGTTCATCACAATTCGATCAATCCCTCGCCATGGTCGTCCTTGTCGATGCACCCGATTGAACATCTTTTGTATTGGTCTGATTGTTTGGTTCATTTGATTGTACCGTCGCATCCGTTGTTGGTTCTGTATCACTTGCAACTGACCGGAACGGGTGCGGTTGTGGGACACACCGGGTTTGATAAAATCGAAACGGGGCAGGATAAGGCGATCCAAAGCCATGCCTATGCCCATTACCTGCATCACAAATATTTCGAGGTAAATTATGCTGATGGGATGCTGCCATTTGATAAATGGATGGGGACTTGGCATGATGGGACCGAAGAGGGGGACCAAGTGATGAAAGACCGCTTCCAACGGAAAAAAGCCCGTCAGATGGGAAAATCGGCGTCTGATACAAAGGATAGCATGCAATGACGATCCGCATCGCTGTGATTGGGGCAGGTATCATGGGCGCAGATCACGCGCGCATTGTTGCGCACGACCTACCAAGAGCAACCTTGCAAGTTGTCTGTGACACGGATGCTGACCGCGCAAAATCAGTGGCGCAAGAATATGCTGCGGTTGATTGCACAACCAATCCAGAAGACACCATTTTTCGTGACGACGTCGATGCCGTCATTATCGCCAGCCCCGATACCACCCACGCGCCGCTAAGCTTGGCTTGCATTTCCGCACGAAAGCGCGCGTTGTGTGAAAAACCATTGTCGCATACGTCAGACGACTGTTTGGCGGTCATGCGGGCCGAACAAGACGCGGGCGCGAAATTCATCCAGATCGGATTTATGCGCCGTTATGATCGATCCTATATCGACATGCGTAACACGCTTGCCTCGGGTGGGTTGGGACGGCCATTGATGATGCATAACTTTCATCGCAATGTTTCCACGCCAGCCACGAGTTTCACCGGTGCGATGGCTATCACCAGTTCGGCACCGCATGAATTTGATATGATCCGGCATGTGTTGGGGGCTGAGTGCACATCAATTGCTGCGTTCCAACCACGCCGTTCTGATGATGTCGTGGCACCAGTCGTCATGGTCTTGGAAACCTCTGATGGACAATTGGTGACCGTCGAAATCAATAATAATGCGGTATACGGGTATGACGTGCGTGCCGAGTTGGTGGGTGAAGCGGGATCACTTTCAATCAATACGGTCGCCCATTCGCGGATTGATCGCGCCCTGTCGCAATTCACCCAATATGACGCGGACTGGCGCGGTCGATTTGCCGATGCCTATCGCCTCCAGAACCGAGATTTTGTTCGATTTGTGGAAACGGGGGAATTCCCTGTCGTCGCCTCGACCGCATGGGACGGATATTGTGCGGCGCTGATCGCGGAAACAGGCGTGCGCGCATTGGCGACAGGCACCAAGCAGGCCATAGACATGATCGCGAGACCGCAATTCTATGTCTGATATGTCGGGGATCAGATATTTGAGATTGCACAAGCACATCGATGCGTTTTTAAAATCGTTTGAAGCTTTTGAAAAATCTGTCACGGTGTGTGTCAAGTCGACTGCCAAATCACACACGGATCTCGAAACACAGGATATCTTAAGTCATGACCTTTCGCGATTATAACCTGACTGGGCCTGCAAATGCGCAAGCGATTGCATCGGGTTTGGTAACAGAAGATTGGTATCGTACACCGATTGATCGCAAGGTGATGAAGGACTTGATGAAACGTTCCGATCATCCCGCGACACGCGATACGATTGTGTTGTTTGCGTTGATGGCAGCGTTTGCAAGCGCTGCGGTTATGATCATGCCGTCGTGGTGGTCGGTTCCGTTTTGGATGGCTTATGGTGTGTTGTACGGATCTGCGATGGATGCGCGTTGGCATGAATGCGGCCATGGCACAGCGTTCAAGACCCGATGGAAAAACACCGTGGTCTATCAC
>RGAJ01000393.1 GCA_009920225.1 Paracoccaceae bacterium | reverse complement strand
CGCCTATGTGACGCTAGAGCCGTGTTCGCATTTCGGAAAAACGCCGCCCTGTGCGCAAGCGCTGATTGACGCGGGGATTTCGCATGTGGTTGCTGCGGTCCAAGACCAAGATCCCCGTGTCAGTGGGGCAGGTTTTGACATGCTGCGCGCGGCGGGAATTACCGTCACCACGGGGGTGTTAAAAGATCAAGCCTATTTTGACCACGCGGGATTTTTCTTGACCCAAACCGAAGAGCGGCCTTGGGTGACGTTGAAATTGGCAAATAGCTTTGACGGGCGAATTGCGACGCATACGGGCGACAGCCAATGGATAACTGATGCCCCTGCGCGTAGGTTGGTGCATGCAATGCGCGCGCGCCATGATGCGGTATTGGTCGGCGGCGGCACTGCGCGCGACGATGATCCAAGCTTGACCGTGCGTGGTTTGGGCATTGAGCGACAGCCCGTTCGGGTTGTCCTGTCTCGCGGTTTAGATCTTCCAACCGATGGTGTTTTGGCGCGCACAGCGCATGAGGTGCCAGTTTGGATCTGTCATGGACAAGAGGCACCGAAAGACCGGATTGAAGACTGGGTTGCCTGTGGTGCGCAGGTAATCCCCTGTGATGAGGCACATGGCGGATTGGATATGCGCGATGTGATGCGGTCGTTGGCGCAACGCGGAGTGACACGCGTCTTTTGCGAGGGAGGCGGCAGCGTGGCGGCATCATTGTTGCACGCAGGGCTGGTTGACGAGATGATTGGTTTCAGCGCAGGCGTTGTTGTTGGCGCAGAAGGTCGTGCGTCAGTCGGGCCGATGCAGATTGATCGTTTGCGCGACGCGCCTCGGTTTCGGTTGGTTGATGTGCGACGCGTCGGGCCTGACGTCTTGCATGTTTGGAGACGATAGGCTTCGGATCGCTTTGCGATCCGACAATTTGGGGCTTTGCCCCCTTGGCCACATGAATGTGGCCAATTCCCCCAGAGTATTTTTTTCAAAAATGAAAGATCTATCGCCAAAATGGTGTGGCTGAGGCGAAAACGCCTTGGAGCTTTGCGAGGAGGCGATTTAAGGGGCCGGGTGGCGGGAGCCGGTTGTCTTCAACGCGTTGCAAGGCGACTTCGATCGGGCAGGCGGTTTTTGTGATCGGATCGAAGTAGCGTGGATAGTCAATAAGCGCGCGATGCGCAAAGGTGTTTAGGTCGCGATGCAGTCCGCGTCGCGTGGATTGTGCCCCGTGATCGGTGGTAAGACCCCATCCAGCATAAAAAGGTGTGCCATAGGTTGTAACAGGGATTTTGCGAAGAAGTGCTTCGAACCCTGTTAGCGAGGTCATTTTGTGAACTGCATCCACTTTGGACAAAAGATCAGATATGTTTGCCGTTGATGCAGTGATGTCTGCATATTGGGTGATGATGTCGTCATCGATTGCGCCCAATCGCAATCCGGCAACCACGTCGGGATGCGGTTTATAGATGATGATGCTGTTGGGGTTGTCTGCCCGCACGCGTTTTAATAGGCCTAAATTGGTTCTGATGTCATCGCATCCTTTCAAGATTGAGGCATCGTCTTCTACCTGGCCTGGGACCAATATTTTGTGCCCGTCAGGGAGATCGATTGGTGTTCCGCTCAAGTTATATTTAGAGATCTGTGATGATATGATTCGTGCGATAAGCCGTTCAATCCGCACCTGTTGATCTAGGCGAAGGGCAGGACCCTGTGAGATCAGGTTTTCCAGGTCTGATGGGGCTGTAGGGTCGTAATATATACCTGATTTATCTGTCACAAGTGACATAAATATCAACTGTTTTGAACGATGAAAACCACCTTGAGTGTTAAAATTACAATTTTGCTCTCTGCATTGGGTTGGAAAAGCCCATTGGCTTTCACAAGAAAGGCAGCCTAAAAGGGCACTTGCAGTGGCACGAAAACGGGTAAACGTACTGACGGTCAACAGTGATGCACCAGAATATGGAAAAGGTGGGCTTGAATGAGTGATTTG
>RGAJ01000392.1 GCA_009920225.1 Paracoccaceae bacterium | reverse complement strand
ATGTATCATATCCTCAGGAGGATCACATGAAAGACGCACACCATCGCAGCGCGGGCTATTACACAGAAAACAGCTGTAACATCGACGAGTTCATCAAGCTAACATCGCAAACGCTTGATCCTGCATCTGTCCCCCATGCATGTCACGTGGAAAAAAATGTGCCGATCTATGATATGGTGGCACTTGCGTCCAATTTGGCAGATCCCGATGAACGACGGGCTCTAATGGCGGAATGGGCCGATGTGATGATGAACAGCGCGGGCGTGATTGTGTTAAAATCCGCCTATGCCGACACCGCCCCGATTGATCGCGCGACCACGGTGTTTCGCGATATCATCGCCGAGGAAAAAGCATCAAGCGCGGGTAAAGGCGACCATTTTGCGGCATCTGGCGCGAATGACCGCGTTTGGAATTCGCTGCAAAAACACTGTCTGCGTGATCCCGAAGGTTTTGCGCTGTATTACGGAAACACCGCCATCGCCGCCGCGTCCGAGGCATGGCTGGGCCCGAATTACCAAATGACGGCCCAAGTGAACCAAGTTCGCCCAGGCGGCAAAGCGCAGAAAGCGCATCGCGACTATCATCTGGGCTTTCAATCTGCGGCAGGGGCGGCGCGCTATCCTGCGCATGCGCACAACGTCACTGCGACGCTGACCTTGCAAGGGGGCATTGCCCATTGCGATATGCCGATTGAAAGCGGACCCACGAAACTGCTTCCGTTTTCGCAATTATACGGTGCGGGGTATCTTGGGTTTCACTTGGACGATCATCGCGAACATTTCGAACAAAGCTATATTCAGCTTGCCCTGGCAAAAGGCGATGTCGTCTTTTTCAATCCAGCGCTTTTGCATGCTGCAGGCGAAAACAAAAGCCATGACATCAACCGATTGGTCAATTTGCTGCAAGTGTCGTCCGCATTCGGTCGGGCGATGGAATCGATTGATCGTCGCGCGATGAGCATACGGGTTTTTCCCGCATTGCAATCGTTGAAAAAGAGCGGCGCCTTGACACATCACCAACTTGAGGCCGCGATTGCATCATGTGCCGAAGGCTATGCCTTTCCCACGAACTTGGACACAGATCCGCCAATTGGTGGAAACGCCCCCAAAAGCCAAGCAGACATTCTGCGCGATGCAGTAAACGAAGGATGGTCAGACGCAAAATTGCAGGCTGAGTTAGACGCACTTTGCAATCGGCAGATACCCTAAGGCGGCAGTGACGCAAAGGCGGGTAGTTACAATAAGGCGTTCTTAATATCATATACACTTGTTTAGGTTGAATTGCGGAAATTTCGCGCCCATCATTGATTCATTAGAACAATGAAAGTCTCTTGAAATGACCAAATCCGCAAAAGGTTTTTCCGCGTTGAAAGACGCAATGTTTCGCAGGTATTTTTTCGGCGCAGTTTTTGCGACCAACGCGACATGGATCTTTCGGGTCTTGCTATTGTGGACCGCATGGGATCTGACCCACAGCACAAGCTTTACCGGCATCGTCACCACGATGATGTTGTTGCCCGTCGCACTTACCAGCCCGATCTTTGGAACTAACTTGGGTCGACCGCACCGATCCCGCTCGTTTGTATGCTTTGGTCTCAGTGGGATATTTGTTGTGTCCAGCCACGCTGTTGGTTTTGTCTAATGCGGGCGCCTTAAACAAGGTCGCCGTGTTGGGCATCGCGATATTCTACAGTCTGGTCGTGGCGGTTTTTCAGCCCTTGCGCCAATCCTTGGGACCGCGGTTGACGTCACCAGATCATATCGGATCCATGATGGTGCTGGCATCCTTGAATCACAACGCAGGGCGCTTGATCGCGCCAGCAATTGCCGGTGTTGTCATCGCCAAGTTCGGGATCAATACCGCCAGCATTATGTCAATCGCGTTATACTTGCCAAGTATCTTGATTGCCCCCACTTTGATCCTGCGCGCGTCTGAAAATCGGCCAGAAAAGAAAAATTTCTTGCGCGACTTCAGCGATGG
>RGAJ01000391.1 GCA_009920225.1 Paracoccaceae bacterium | reverse complement strand
TCAAGATGCCGAAACGATTGCCCGCAAGGCAATGGCGATTGCGGCGGATATTTGCGTCTATACCAATGGAAATCTAACCGTCGAAAGCATTTAGAATGTCAGGTATCGATACAGACGATATCCGATCAGCGGTCCAAGCCGGCATCATGACCGAAGCCCAAGCCGCCGCAATGATCGCCTATGTCCAATCGCGCCATGGCTATCGAACCCAGATGACTGCCGACGATGAACCCTTCGAATTCTTTAAAGGGTTCGCAGAAATTTTTGTCACGGTTGGATTGGGGCTGTTGTTCTGGGGGATGTTCGGTGTCCTGTGGTTGCTGGGGTCATCGACCGTCGCAGGTGTTGGCGTTGCGATTGCAGCCGTTTTTGCTGCACGGTATTACACATTGAAACGCCGCATGACGCTGCCCAGTATCGCTTTGGCCATTGCTTTTGTCAGCGCGGTTTCATGGGTTACACTCAAGGTGATGGACCATGGTTTTCTGGTCACCAGCAAACAATTCGTGATCACCTTTGGCATGGGTGCCTTGGCGAGTGTTGCGTATTTCATCGTATTTCGTGTGCCCTTTGCGATGTTCCTATTCGGACTAAGCGTCTTGTTGTTGTTTTACGCAATCGCATCGGATCCGTCGGATATGATGCGCGCGTCAGGTGGGTTGACGCGGGCGTTGTTTGATCTGCGCAACGGGTCCGCGCTGGCAATCGCATCGCTGTTGTATGGGGCTGCGATGATGGCCTTGGGCCTGTGGTTCGACATGAAAGACCCCCATCGCATCAGCCGTTATTCCGTGACAGGCTTTTGGTTGCATGTATTGGCTGCGCCTGCATTGGTGAATACTGGCGCAATGACACTGTACAACATGGGTGGCACCCAAGGTTATGTATTAACGGTCGCGCTGTTGGGTGTGGTGACATTGGTTGCCATCGTGATTGACCGACGTTCGTTTTTAACGGCGGGCCTGTTTTACTTCATTGCCGTTTTGGCATGGGCGACCACATCCAGCTTGGGCGATTTCAAAGGTGCGATCTCGGTCGTCTTTGTCGTTGGCCTGTTCTTTACCGCGATTGGCACATGGTGGACGCAAATTCGCACCACCGTTATGACCGCGCTGCCCAATTTTCCGGGCAAGTCGAAACTTCCCCCTTATCAACGATCCGAGGTTTAAATGACCGATCTTACCCCCCGCGAAATCGTATCCGAACTTGACCGCTTTATCATCGGGCAAAAGGATGCAAAACGTGCTGTTGCTGTCGCGCTGCGGTCGCGGTGGCGCAGAAAACAGGTGCCCGACGATCTGCGCGACGAAGTGTACCCCAAAAACATCCTGATGATCGGACCAACAGGGGTTGGGAAAACCGAAATCAGCCGCCGTTTGGCAAAATTGGCCAAAGCCCCCTTTATCAAGGTTGAGGCAACAAAGTTTACCGAAGTGGGCTATGTCGGGCGTGACGTCGAACAAATCATTCGCGATTTGGTAGACAATGCCATTTCCATGACGCGATCGATGATGCGTGACGATGTGCGCGCGAACGCCACCCAAGCGGCCGAAGACCGCGTTTTGGACGCGATCGCAGGGCCCGACGCACGCCCCGCGACGCGCGATATGTTCCGCAAAAAGCTGCGCGATGGTCAGTTGGATGATACGGTCATCGAATTGGATGTGTCCGATAGTGCCAACCCAATGTCTATGTTTGATATTCCCGGTCAACCTGGGTCGCAGATGGGCATGATGAACATCGGCGATCTATTGGGCAAGGCCATGGGTGGCCGCACCGTTCGCCGCAAGATGACAGTGTCCGAAAGCTATGACGTCTTGGTTGGTGAAGAGGCTGACAAACTATTGGATGATGAAACCGTCACCCGTGCCGCATTGGAAGCTGTTCAGGAAAACGGCATTGTGTTTTTGGACGAAATTGACAAGGTCTGCGCCCGCGCCGATGCCCGCGGCGCCGATGTCAGCCGCGAAGGCGTTCAGCG
>RGAJ01000040.1 GCA_009920225.1 Paracoccaceae bacterium | reverse complement strand
TTGGAATTGCCGCGCGGTGCGCTTGATCAGCGCATCATAGTGTCCCAAACTTAGGAAATAGGCCGCTGTGCGTTGAATATGCCCAGGTGGGTGGCGCAGAATGGATGCCCGCAGTGCGCGCGCTTCGCGGATAAAGGGTTCTGCCCCAACCAAATATCCCAACCGCAGCCCGGGAAATAGAGATTTGGAAAAGCTGCCCACGTAGATAACCCGACCGTCCTTGTCCAAGGATTTCAGGGCAGGGGTTGCCGCGGTCGCAGACGACATTTCAAATTCATAATCATCCTCCACGATCAGGGCATCCAATTGTGCCGCCCGTTGCAACAGATGGTGCCGTCGCTGCACGGGCATCGTCGTTGTTGTCGGACACTGATGGCTTGGCGTTGTGAAAATGACCGATGCACCGTTTGGAACCGTATCGGGGTTTAGGCCGTGTTTATCGACATCGACCGCTTCGACATGGCAGCGAGATTGATCCAGAATATCGCGCAGCGCTGGGTAACACGGGTTCTCAATCACCGCTGTGCGTCGCTGTGTCAGCAAGACTTGCGTCGCAAGCCACAACGCGTTTTGCGCCCCCAGCGTCACCAGAATCTGTTCAGGCTTTGCGAAAATTCCACGGCGCGGCAGGCTTTGGCGGGCGATGAATTCAACCAACATTGGATCGTCTTTGTCGTAATAATCCGATGTCAGGGCGTTAAAATCCTTGGCACCCAATGCCGTCAGCGCACACAAACGCCAGTTTGCATGATCGAATAGGTTTGGATCGGTTTGACCATAGATAAAGGGGTATTTGAATGTCGCCCAGTTCTGTGGCTTTTCGGGCCAGTTTCCACCGGTGAATTTCTGGCCAATAGCGCGGGTCCAATCAATGGCATCGGTGGGTTCTATGGGGGTCGAATATTGTGTCGCCTCTGGCGCGGTGTCGGACACAAAATACCCCGAACGATCCCGCGACGTTATATAATCGCTCGCCAATAATTCGGTATAGGCCAGCGTGACAGTCAGCCGGCTGACTTTCAAATGCCGCGCCAATGCGCGGGTGGACGGCAACCTTTCGCCCGTTCGAAAACGGCCGATCAGGATGCCTTGGGCGATCATCTGTTGGATGCGCGCCTGCAACGTCCCTTGAAAGTTCGTGTCGAGATAAAAGTTTTCTACAGGAATCGCCATGAGAGTATTTTATTGGACTAAAGCGGCAACGTAAACTGGACTTATCATTGGCGCGGATGATTTGTCACGGCGACCCGCGCGCGTGGTTTCAACGCATTTAATTTTTGGTAAAAACTTGCGGCAGCTGTGTCGGCGCGTCGGAACGATTGCCGAGGTTGCAGATAGCCTTGAAATAAACCGCGTACAGATGAACCGTATTTTGAATGGCGAAAGTTTTCCAAAGCCCGGCATGTTAAAGCGGATTTGCGAATATTTTAACACCGATGCGCGGATCTTGCTGCAGCCGTTGGACGAATTGGAAGAAGGTTCGTTCCGGTCTCATGACGCGGATATCTCGAGTGTTTGGAATTACACCATGTTTGGGCGGGATTACTTTGTTCCTGAAAACATGTTGCAAGATATTTTGCCAGATGGTCTGCATCTGATGTATCGGCCGTCTTTTTTGATGGGCACGCAAATTTGGATCGGAATGGTGCGCGTTTTTGGACAGAATGGCGTGCGCATGTTGCGGGGGTTGGATCCTGTCGCACCGGGCATGCGGCGATCGGATCTGACGCCAATTTCTGTCAGAGAATACAGAGGCATGATGTTGCAAACCAACGAAGCGTTATAGTTTTTTTATGCGACACGGGTGCCCAGCAGCGTGATGGGGGTGGATAATTTTTCGACCCGCACATGGACGACGCGCGGATTTTTCCAAGGGCGCTGTATGATTATGAGTTCGGCAAATCCGATTGGAAAAAACGTCGTTCCCTGCATTTTGCAGCCGCTGGAACAATCGACGTCGGATATTCTGAGCGCGGCGCGCAAGACTGGGTTTTGTCCGATTGCGGAGATTCCCCCAAAATACCAAACCTATCTTGCATCAGACGGGTTGTGATTGGGCGCAGACTGTCTGCGCCCAATCGTTTCCGATCAACCAAATACTTTGGTCAAAGCTTTATCAACGGCATCGGTAATATTGTCGATGTCGTCGGCTGTTGAAATCAACGCGGGGCTGAAGCACAGCGTATTGTTCAAGCCGGGCAAGGACCGGTTCGTCGCCCCGATGATCACACCTTGTGCGCCACATTCGGCCACAACCGCTTGGACCATTTTTTCATTGGCAGCTTCTTTGGTCGCACGATCTGCCACCAATTCCGCGCCACAGAACAAACCTTTGCCCCGAACATCACCAATCACCTTGTGCTTTTCAGCCAAGGCATTGAGGTTGTCCAACATACGTGCGCCCATGACGTTGGTGTTGTCTAATAGGTTCTCATCTTCGATGATACGCATGTTTTCCAACGCCGCTGCAGGGCCTGCTGTACAGCCACCAAAGGTGGAAATATCGCGGAAATAGTTCATCGGATCAGAAGAATCGTCTTTGAACATGTCAAAAACTTCCTCGGTCGTAACCAAACATGCAATCGCCGCATAGCCAGAGGCCACGCCTTTTGCCATTGTCACCATGTCTGGTTTGATGCCGTAATGTTGGTACCCGAACCAAGTTCCTGTGCGCCCAACGCCACAAACAACTTCGTCGATGTGAAGTAGGATATCGTACTTCTTGCAGATTTCCTGAACGCGTTCCCAGTATCCAACAGGGGGTGTAATCACGCCACCGCCTGCGGTCACGGGCTCAAGGCACAATGCGCCGACTGTGTCGGGACCTTCGGCCAAGATCACTTCTTCAATCGCGTCAGCCGCGCGTTTGCCATAGGCTTCGCCTGTCAAATCCCACTGTGCGCGGTATTCAAGACAATGCGGCACCCGCACGAACCCGGGTGTAAAGGGGCCGTATTGTGCATTGCGCTCATCTTGACCACCGGCGGACAAACAAGCAATCGTCGTGCCGTGATAATCACGCTCGCGGTACAACACTTTGTGCTTTTTGCCGCCATACCGTTTGTGCGCAATTTGGCGAACCATCTTGAACGCTTTTTCGTTCGCTTCTGACCCAGAGTTGCAATAATACACGCGCTTGAGGCCTGGCATCTTTTCGATCAGGCGCTCGGCGAACAATGACCCCGGGATCGAACCTGCAGAGCCCGCGAAATAGTTGATCTTGACCAATTGATCACGCACCGCATCGGCAATTTCGGTACGGCCATAGCCAACGTTGACTGTCCAAACACCGCCAGAGACCGCATCTAAATACTCTTTCCCTTTTTGGTCCCAAACACGCATCCCTTTGCCTTCGACAATCACGCGGGGCTCGCCTGTTTCAAATGGCTTGTGCTGTGTCAGATGATGCCAAACATGCGCACGATCCGCATCTACAACGTGTGAGATGTCATTTTCACGAATAACGGTATTCATTTCGGAGTTCCTTTATACATTGCAGACGAGGGATTCCCTGCAGCGATCTTGATCTATTTGTATTGTTATCAAACATGGGGTCGCGGATAGGGCCAGATTTTTGAATGAATTAAGTCCAAAATTTGCGATCTCGACATATTTTTCAATGGACATTAGGCTGAAATCGTTATGTTTTATGGGAAAAATGTCTGATTTTGATCAAAAATTATCTGATGCTCTGTTTGATAAATTCCGATTTTTTAGCAGAAAACAGTTGATCGAAAAACCGAAATAGGGTCGGATCAGAGTTGACCATCCAATGGTCGATAATGCTGCACATGTTGTGCGCAAGGCTTCGAAAAGAAAGCACGACAAAGGGAGTTTGTAATGAAAACTACACGTAAAATTCTATCATCAACCGCAGCGATTGCACTTGTTGCGTCCGCCCAAATGGTAAGCGCGGCAGATGAAATCACTGTTGCGTATTTCCTAGAATGGCCAATGCCATTCGAGTACGCAAAGCAAATGGGCACATATGACGAAGTCATGGGCACCAAAATCAACTGGGTCAGCTTTGATTCCGGTGTAAAGATGTCTGCAGCGATGGCATCAGGTGATGTTCAATTGTCTGTCAGCCAAGGTGTGCCACCTTTCGTGGTTGCGACATCAGCAGGCCAAGATTTGCAAATCTTGGACGTGGCCGTCAGCTATGCCGACAACGACAACTGTGTTGTGCGCTCTGATTTGGAAATCGACAAAGACAGCACAGGCGAATTGGCCGGTAAAAAAGTTGCTGTTCCACTGGGCACAGCTGCGCATTACGGGTTCCTAAAGCAAATGTCGCATTTCGGTGTTGATGTTGGTTCAATGGAAGTCGTCGACATGGATCCACCAGATGGTGCAGCGGCGATTGCACAGGGTGCAGTTGATATGTTCTGTGGCTGGGGTGGTTCGCTACGCCGTGCGAAAGAACATGGCAACGTTTTGTTGACCGGTGCAGAAAAAGAAGCGCTTGGCATTCTTGTGTTTGACGTCACATCCGGCCCTGCAGCTTGGGTTGCGGAAAACAGCGATATGGTCGCGAAATTCCTAAAAGTGACCGCAGACGCCAACGCAATGTGGGCGGACGAAGCAAACCGTGCACAGATGCTGCCAGTGATCGCAAAAGATGCAGGTATGGATGAACAAGCAACGGCTGACACAATGGCTACATTCGTGTTCCCGACCGTGGATGAACAGTTGTCTGCCAAATGGCTTGGCGGCGGCGCACAAGATTTCATGAAAGGCGTTGCAGACGTCTTCGTCGGTGCAAAGTCGATCGACTCTGCTCTTGAAAGCTATGCGGGTGCAGTCAACACAGGACCGCTTGCAGCTGCAAAAGGCATGTAATCACACCAACAATCTATTGGGGCAAGGGGGATAAAACCCTTGCCCTTTTTTACAAACTCGAAAGGTCGAAGATGAGCGGTTTGTCGATCAACAATATTTCTATGCGATTTGATCTGCCCAATGGCAGTTCTGTTCAGGCATTGAAAAACGTATCCTTGGATTTGCGTCCGGGTGAATTGATGTCTGTCCTTGGTCCCTCTGGATGTGGGAAAACAAC
The DNA here is from genome assembly GCA_009920225.1 of Paracoccaceae bacterium. Lineage (GTDB taxonomy): Bacteria > Pseudomonadota > Alphaproteobacteria > Rhodobacterales > Rhodobacteraceae > CAJXSD01. The sequence continues at coordinate 5,142 of RGAJ01000040.1, read as the reverse complement.
TCTGTTGAACATCGTTGCGGGGTTTTTGGCCCCCACAGAAGGACAGATCGAATTGAATGGGCAACGCGTCACGGGCCCAAGCGCGGAACGCGGCATGGTGTTTCAACAAGGCGCTTTGTTTGAATGGATGAGCGTGCGCGAAAACGTCGGTTTTGGTCCACGCATGAAGGGGGCAGACAAGGTCGAAACCCGCAAAAAAGTGGACGATCTGCTGGACATCGTCGGTCTGGGCGATTTCAAAGAAAAGGCTGTTTATGAACTGTCGGGCGGGATGCAGCAACGTGTGGCTTTGGCCCGTTGTCTGGCAAACGATCCGGACGTCATTTTGATGGATGAACCTTTGGGCGCATTGGATGCGCTGACACGCGAAAAAATGCAGTCTCTGGTTCTGAAACTTTGGAAAGAAACGGGCAAAACAATTATCTTGATCACCCACTCTGTGGAAGAGGCGCTGTTACTTGGGGAACGCCTGTTGGTGATGGCCCCACGTCCAGGTCGTATTCACCGCGAATATCGTCTGCCCTTTGCCGATTTGGGCGTCGGTCAGGATCTGCGCGAGGTCAAGAAACATCCTGACTATGCCCGCACACGCGAAGAAATTTTAAGCATGATCTGGGATATGGAAGAAGAAATCATGGGCCGTTCGGAGGAAGCACAATGAATGTATTATCGCTTTTGATCAACGAATTGGTCGATATTACAATCCTATTTGTGACGTCGCTGCCATATTTCGCCGTGTATATCGGGATTATTTTGGCCACTTTGGGCATTTGGCGTATGGTCAAGCGACTGCTCACGCCAAAGAAAGATTTTGGATCCCTGAAAACTGTGACCTTTGGCGATGAAAGCGCGGTTTCGTCCAATTTTGTGGCCTCGGTTGTTTCCATCGTTTTGATCTTTTTGATCTGGGGGGCTTTTACCGGATCCAAGATGATCCCATCCTTCCTGCATGTGCCTGGCGCCTTTACGGGTGAGATTTCGTTTACATACACCGCCGAAAATGCGGATGGTGTGTCCGATCAGGCGGATGTACTGATTGTTGTTCACGAATTGGGTCAAGACCCGTTTGTGCCAGATATGGCCGATGGTGACGGATGGGCGAAAAATGATGTCATGGCTGTTCAAGCCTATCGCAGCAAGCTGTTGTTGTGGGACAAAAATGACAAGTTTGACCGCAAATCGGGCGCAAAGATTACCGAAATCAATGGCCAGCCCGTCGCTGAGGGTGGCGAAGTTGAAATTGGAAACGCCCGCATCGCTGTCACGGATAAGGGCACAATCAATGTGGTTCCCGCGACAGGATGGCAGATGGAACCAATTTGGTTGCCCGCACCTGAAAATGTGTTCGTCAACCGCTTTGGTCAGATCTGGTCGGAAGGGTACAAGAACTATTCCTTGGGTGAACACCTTGGCTATTCCTTGTTCCGCGTGGTTGTCGGGTTCTTGTTTGGCGCGTTGATTGGTATCCCGCTGGGCTATGCGATGGGGTTGAACGACTGGTTCCGTGGTTGGTTTGATCCGATTGTGGAATTCATGCGCCCTGTGCCGCCGCTTGCTTTGATCCCGCTGATCATCATTTGGTTTGGTATCGGCGAGGTTGGCAAAGTCATCTTGTTGACGCTTGCTGCGCTTTGGATCATGACGATTGCGGCGCGTGCGGGTGTGTCTGGGGTGCGTATTTCCAAGGTGCACGCCGCCTATTCCTTGGGCGCAAGCAAATGGCAAATCATGCGGTTTGTGATCATCCCGAACTCGCTTCCTGAAATCTTTACAGGTGCACGGGTTGCGATGGGGGTCTGTTGGGGCACTGTTGTTGCCGCCGAATTGGTCGCCGCGGAAAAGGGCATCGGTATGATGATCATGACCGCGTCGAAATTCCAGCAAACCGATATTGTTATCCTTGGCATCGTGATGATCGGAATCATCGGCTTTGGGATCGATATGTTCGTGCGATGGATGGAACGTGTCATGGTCCCTTGGAAGGGCCGCGGATAATATTAAATTTCCTATCCCGTGACGGTTTCGTCGCGGGATAGGTCGCATTTATTTTCTATTCTTCAACGATAGACAAAACCTATCAAATAACGAAAAATCATTATTGAATTGGGGATCAAACTGCGTCACACGGACGGTGAACACAAATAAGGATCCGTCATGTCCACCCTTGCCGCGCCCAATGAAAATGATCTGAAAGATCTTATTTCTTCGCATCTTAATCTCGAAGGGCCAATGCTGCCCATTTTGCACGCTCTTCAGCATGCTTATGGTTACATTCCTGCGCTTGCTCATGGTTTGATTGCAGAGGCGCTGAACATCACCAAAGCCGAGGTTCATGGCGTTATCAGCTTCTATCACGATTTCCGCGAAAAACCTGCCGGAACGCATGTGATCAAGCTATGTCGTGCCGAAGCATGCCAATCCGTTGGCGCAAACGCTTTGGCGGCGGATACGTTGAAAAAACTCGGGCTGGATTGGCATGAAACATCCGCGGATGGGTCAATCACAATCGAACCAGTGTATTGTTTGGGTCTTTGTGCCTGCGCGCCTGCTGCGATGGTTGATGATCGCTTGGTCGCCCGCGTGGATGGGGCAAAGATGGACAAAATTCTAAAGGAACTTGGCGCATGAAAATTTACGTCCCTCTCGACAGCGCCGCAGTCGCATTAGGCGCAGATGATTTGGCCGATGCCATCGTTGCCGCCGCGGCGGATCGCAACATCGAGGTGCAGGTGATCCGCAACGGATCGCGCGGCATGGCGTGGCTTGAGCCGCTGGTAGAAATCGAAACAGATGCGGGCCGTATCGGGTATGGCAATGTTGATGCCTCTGACGCTGCTGCGCTTTTGGATGGTAAATTGTCCAGCTTGGGCAAGGTCGATGACCTTCCATTCTTGGCCCGTCAAACGCGTCTGACCTTTGCACGCTGTGGTGTGATTGATCCGCTCGATTTGACCAATTACCAAGCGCATGGTGGATTGGTCGGCTTGCGCCGTGCGGCACAGATGGACCAAGCCGCCATCGTGGACGAGGTGACGAAATCTGGTCTGCGCGGTCGCGGCGGGGCAGGGTTCCCAACGGGGATCAAATGGAAAACCGTGTCTGACGCAACTGCGGATCAAAAATATATCGTTTGCAACGCAGACGAAGGCGATAGCGGCACATTTGCCGACCGCATGATCATGGAAGGCGATCCCTTTTCCCTCATCGAAGGTATGGCGATTGCCGGTCTGGGTGTTGGTGCGACCAAGGGCTATGTCTATTTGCGCTCGGAATACCCCGTTGCCATTCGCGTGATGCGCGCCGCAGTTGAGGCCGCCCGCAAAGGCGGCGTTTTGGGTGCCGACGTCATGGGATCTGGGCGCGCGTTTGACATGGAAATCCGTGTTGGCGCAGGCGCGTATGTCTGCGGCGAAGAAACAGCGCTGTTGAATTCGTTGGAAGGCAAACGTGGCACGGTGCGCGCAAAACCGCCTCTGCCTGCGCTCGAGGGGTTCATGGGCCGCCCAACGGTCGTCAACAACGTCATCAGCTTGGCCAGTGTGCCTGTGATCTTTGAAAAAGGCGCAGATCATTACGCAAGCTTTGGTGTCGGTCGTTCACGCGGCACAGTGACCCTTCAAATTGCGGGTAACGTAAAACACGGCGGTTTGTTTGAAACCGCATTCGGGACCACATTGGGTGAGGTTGTCAATGACATCGCAGGCGGCACGGCATCTGGTCGCCCTGTGAAAGCGGTGCAGGTCGGTGGCCCATTGGGGGCCTATATGCCTGTGTCGAAATTTGACACGCCCATGGGCTATGAAGAATTCGATCAAAACGGTGGTCTGATTGGACATGCCGGTTTGGTCGTGTTTGACGACAGCGCAGACATGCTTCAAATGGCGCGGTTCGCGATGGAATTCTGCGCAGTGGAAAGCTGTGGCAAATGCACGCCTTGCCGCATTGGCGCTGTGCGCGGTGTGGAAACCATCGACCGCATTGCCCAAGGTGATGGTGCGGCGATTGAATTGCTGACCGACCTGTGTGAAACGATGAAAGACGGATCGCTCTGCGCACTGGGCGGGTTTACCCCGTTCCCTGTCATGTCAGCATTGACCCATTTCCCCGATGAATTCGCGGCGCAAAAGCAGGCCGCAGAATGACCGACGCTGTAAAAGGACCTGCGTCCTATTTCCCGTCGATTGAAAAGAAATATGGCCAACCGATCGAACATTGGTTGGCGCTGGTCGCCACGAAAACCGAATTGAAACATATGGAAATCGTGGCGTGGTTAAAAACGGATTTTGGCCTAGGGCATGGCCATGCAAACGCAATCGTAGCCTATGTTTTGGCTGGCCTGAAAAAAGGGGCATGAGATGAAAGATTTTATTATTCCTTGGACCGATGATCGCGATCTGGGCACACCTGCGGCGCAGGGGGCACCTGTAACGCTGACCATTGATGGCAATGCGATCACTGTCCCTGCGGGAACCTCGGTGATGCGGGCGTCTGCCTTGGCGGGGATCAGTGTTCCCAAACTTTGCGCGACCGATTCAATCGAAGCGTTCGGATCTTGTCGCTTGTGCGTCGTCGAAATCGAAGGACGTCGCGGCACACCGGCCTCATGTACGACGCCGGTGGCTGAGGGCATGGTTGTTCACACACAATCGTCCAAAGTGCGCAAAATCCGCAAAGGCGTGATGGAATTATATATTTCTGACCATCCACTGGATTGTTTGACTTGTTCGGCAAATGGTGATTGCGAATTGCAAGACATGGCCGGTGCCGTTGGTCTGCGTGATGTGCGGTATGAGGCGCCAGAAAACGCCGAAATGGCAAACCATTTCGAGGTGCGCAATACATCGGGCGAAGCCAATCCGGATTATCTGCCCTGTGACAGCTCGAACCCGTATTTCAATTATGACCCCAGCAAATGTATCGTGTGCAACCGTTGTGTACGCGCCTGTGAAGAGGTCCAAGGTACCTTTGCCCTGACCATCGAAGGCCGCGGCTTTGACAGCCGTGTGTCTGCAGGCGGTCCTTTGGACAATTTCTTGTCCTCTGATTGTGTCAGCTGCGGTGCCTGTGTGCAGGCTTGCCCGACGGGGACATTGGTTGAAAAATCCGTCGTTGAATTGGGCACGCCCGAACGGTCCGTTATTA
>RGAJ01000390.1 GCA_009920225.1 Paracoccaceae bacterium | reverse complement strand
TCCAAAATCGGGTTGCCGTCCGCCGATCAGTTCCAAATACACTTCGGCCAGAATTTCGGAATCAAGCAACGCCCCGTGCAACGTTCGGGATGAGTTATCAATTCCAAACCGACGGCACAGCGCATCCAATGACGCGGGCGAGCCCGGGAATTTTTTGCGCGCAATGGCAAGGGTATCAAGCGCTTGTTCCCATGGAATTTGCGGTTTGTTCACCCATTTCAATTCTGCATTCAAAAATTTCATATCAAATGCGGCGTTGTGAATGACCAGCTTTGCATCACCAATGAAATCAACAAATTTCTGCGCTATCTGCGCAAAAACAGGTTTATCACGCAGGAAATCATCGCCCAATCCGTGTACTTCAAACGCCTCTTGGGGCATGGGGCGTTCAGGATTTATGTATTCGTGAAATGTCACACCTGTTGCGACGTGGTTCCAAAGCTCGACCGCACCGATTTCGACGATCCGATCGCCTGATTCTGGATCAAACCCTGTGGTTTCGGTATCAAGAACGATTTCACGCATTCAAAGAATCCCTAATTTTCGTCACGATTTCAATGACATGTTGTTTGGCGTCGTCTAGATTTTCGGTTTTGATCACATAATCTGATAGCGCCACCTTTTCATCGTTGGGCCATTGGCGTTCCAGAATTTTTTCAAACGCCGCTTCGTTCATTGTGCCGCGCGCCATCACGCGGCGCTTTTGTTCTTCGGCAGAAACAGACACACAGGCAACTGCATCCATCGCTTGGTTTGCGCCTGTTTCAAATAGCAATGGAATATCCAACACAACGATATCAGATGTGGCCGATTGAATAAATTCAAACCGGTCTTGGGCGACAAGCGGATGAATGATCTTTTCCAATTGGGGGAAAAGCGTGGGGTTCGCCATCAACGCATCGCGCAACATGTCACGCGATACAGATCCGTCAACGACCGCTTGGGGGAAAACCTGTGATATCGGGTCAACGGCTGCGCCGCCTTTGGCATATAACCGATGAACTGCGGCGTCCGCATCCCAAACGTCGCATCCCAAATCGCGAAAAAAACCCGCTGTCGTGGATTTTCCCATCCCAATTGAACCCGTTAATCCCAATCTGAACGTCATTTTAACAACATCTCGCGCAATTCATCGGTGGCAACAGGTGTCGCGCCAAACCATTTTTCGAACCCTGGCATGCCTTGGTAAATCAACATACCCAAACCATCGACGGTTTTACACCCTTTGTCAGATGCGGTTTTCAACAGATCCGTTTCCAACGGGGTGTAGACGATATCGCTGACCAGTGTTTCAGGCTGCAGCTGTGACAGGTCTATCGTCATTGGCGGCTTGCCAACCATGCCAAGCGACGTGGTATTGACCAAGGTCGCCACATTCGCGATCTGGGTAGAAACATCAGACCATTCGATCACTGTAACGCTTTCGCCAAAATCGCGCGCCAAGCGATCCGCATTCTCGCGTGTCCGGTTTGCGATCAAAATTTGGGGTGCCCCATCATCCAAAAGTGCGGACAGGACGGCACGCGCGGCGCCACCCGCACCCAAAACCAACAATGGCCCCGTTGACGCCGACCAATCGGGGTATTTAGATTTGATATTTGTAATAAACCCGTGCCCATCAGTGTTATCGGCATAGATTTCGCCGTTTTCCCCAAAGGTAATTGTATTTGCGGCCCCGATCTGACGCGCACGATCTGTGGCGTGGGTTGCCAACTGTAACGCCGTGACCTTGTGCGGGATCGTGACATTCGCACCAACAAATCCCATTTTTGGCAGCAGTTTTAGCACCTGTTCAAAGTCATCTGGCGACACAGCCAAGGGCACATAATGTCCCTTTATCCCGTTTTGCGCCAACCAAAGCCCATGCATCTTTGGGGATTTAGAATGCGCAATCGGAAAACCGATCACACCAGCCAATGGTAACGTCGTGCTCATCCGTCAATATCCCCTCTGATCGCCAAGAAATTCAATATTTCTAATAGCGGA
>RGAJ01000389.1 GCA_009920225.1 Paracoccaceae bacterium | reverse complement strand
CGGCGAAGGCGGATCAGGCGAAGGTGGACTTTTGTCGGCCAATGACCTTGTGAACGGTGATGACGAAGAAAACTGGAATCGCGCCAATATCTTGCTTGATTCTGTGGAAGACATGGAATTGATCGGCCCAAGCGTTCCGCCCACCGAATTGTTGGTGCGTCTGTTCCACGAAGAACAACCGCGCGTCTTTGACGCCCAATCGGTGAAATTCGGCTGCACCTGTTCCGAAGAGCGCGTGCGCCAATCCCTATCGATCTATTCTGCAAAAGACATCGAAAAAATGACAACGCCCGAAGGCCGCGTCACCGCCGATTGTCAGTTCTGCAGCGCACATTACGATTTGGATCCCGCGACAGTCGGGTTTGAAGCCAATGCAAACACTGGCGATGCCGAATGAATGATTTAATTCGTCGTGTTGATGCCGCCTTGGGTCGCCCGATGGCGGCATCATCCGATTACGATTTAAATCCAGAAATCACCCTGCCTTCTGACCGTGTTTTGCGCCCTGCTGGGGTGTTGGTCGGCATATTTGAAAACGCTGGAACGCCGGTCGTTTATCTCACAAAACGCGCGTCCCATTTGAAACATCATCCCGGACAAATTGCATTTCCTGGTGGCAAGGTTGACCCATCAGATACCGATGAAATCGCGGCTGCGATCCGCGAAGCAAACGAAGAAATCGCGCTTCCGTCCGAACATCTGCGGATCATGGGCACATTGTCGCCGCATGAGACCGTGACAGGATTTAATGTGGTTCCTGTGGTTGCGGAAATTACGCGCCCCTTTACCCCGAAAACAGATCCCACCGAAGTCGAAGAAGCCTTTTGCGTGCCATTGTCCCATGTCTTGGATCCGCAGAATTATTTGATTGAATCGCGCATTTGGAGGGGCAGTCGCCGAAAATTCTTTACGGTGCCCTATGGTCCTTATTACATTTGGGGGGCAACGGCACGCATGCTCTATGGATTGGCGACACGGGTTTCAGGATGAAGATTACGGGCGATTGGATTTCTCAGGCAGCATGCCAATCCGTTTGCGCCCTTTTGAACAGGCATGGGTTCGCCGCCTATTTTGTGGGCGGCTGCGTGCGAAATGACCTTTTGGGCGCACCCATCAGTGATCTGGATATTTCGACCGATGCGCGGCCTGAAATCGTGATGGATCTGGCCCAAGCCGCCGGCATACGCGCGGTGGCCACAGGCATTGATCATGGCACGGTAACCTTGGTGATCGATGGCAGACCGTTTGAAATCACAACCTTTCGCAATGATGTTGAAACCGATGGACGCCATGCGAAGGTTCGGTTTTCTACAAACATCGCCGATGATGCGGCGCGTCGTGATTTTACGATGAATGCCCTTTATGCTGATGCTTCGGGAAACATCATTGATCCGCTTGGCGGGCTTGGTGATCTGCGGGCGCGCCATCTGCGGTTTGTGGGCATCCCCCAAGACCGCATTCGCGAAGATTACCTGCGTATCCTGCGCTTTTTTCGCTTTACCGCGTATTATGGCGATCCTGATTTGGGATTTGACGCAGACGCGCTCGACGCCATTGCGCGCAATCTGGATGGCTTGCCGAAATTATCGCGCGAACGGGTCGGATCAGAAATGACCAAGCTCTTATCCGCACCCGATCCCGCGCTTGCGATTGCTGCGATGCGCGCATGCGGGGTGTTGGCCGCACTTCTTGAAGGGGCCGACGACCGCGCTTTGGCCCCATTGGTGCATTTGGAACAAATCAACGGTATGCCCCCCGATCCCATACGCCGATTGGCAATATTGGGCGGAACCGATGTGGCAGAGCGTTTGCGCCTCAGCAAAGCGAACACAAAAACGCTGGCCACGCTGCGCACCCATATTGAAGGCATGACACCCCTGTCAGAAGTGGCCTACCGCGAAACAGCAGAGATTGCGTGGTCTGTCGCCCTGTGCCGCGCGGCGATGTTCGAAACACCCCTGCCGTCTGAGACGGGCGACGCCATTAG
>RGAJ01000388.1 GCA_009920225.1 Paracoccaceae bacterium | reverse complement strand
GCATCGTCAATTCGTTGCCCCCGTCATGGACGGCGATCGTATCACGGGGATTATTGTTGAATCCAAAGCGGGACGAGAAGCCATCCTTGCCAAGGTCGTGATTGATGCTACGGGGGATGCAGACGTGGCCCATCGGGCCGGCGCGCCGACGCATAAAACACCCGTAGAAGACATGCAGGCCGCCAGTGTGATGTTTCATCTGGCAGGTGTGGATAAATCCGCCTTTATGGACGAAGTGCGCCGCGATCCGCAGACCTACAAAGATTGGTCCACCGGTGAATGGACGGTGGAAACCGATGGGAAAGAGGATGACATGTTTTCCCCTTTCTTGAAAAAACCATTTTCCCGCGCGATTGAAGAGGGCGTGATCCCGCCGCATTTGAATACTATTGCGGGAACATGGGGCGCGATGCATGACACGGGGGAATTGACCTATATGAACCTTGTGCATTTGGCGGCGATTGACGGAACTGATCCCGACAGCATGACGAAAGGCGAAATTGAGGGGCGGGCACAAGCCATGTTGGCGATTGAGGCACTGCGCCGCTTTATGCCCGGGTGTGGCAAGGTGCGACTGCGCAATTTCGGCATGACCATTGGTATCCGCGATACGCGCAAAATCCATGCGGCATATGACATGACCGAAACCGATGTCCGACACCAAGGTCGGTTCGAAGATTCCATCGGCATTTACCCCGAATTTATTGACGGCTACGGTGTGTTGATCATCCCGACCACGGGTCGATACATGCAGATCCCCTATCGCGCGATGCTGCCCGGAAAGGTCAAAGGCCTGCTGGTGGCGGGGCGCGCCATTGGGGGGGATCGCATTGCCCATGCCGCGACCCGCAATATGGCCTGCTGCGCGGTGGCGGGGCAGGGCGCGGGCGTCGCCGCGGCGCTGGCTGTCAAGCGCGGTCAGGATGTGGCACAAGTGAACATGGCTCGTGTTCAGGCAGAACTGCTCCGTCAGGGCGTGAGGATTTCGTGAGATCAAAGTTGATCCACATGCTTCGTGTGATGCAGTTGGGTTGCAAACCTGCGTGTCACAAACAAACTATGGCGCGTTGACGCAAGACTGCACGCGACCCGAATGACAATAGCGCGCGACCTTGTCACGCGCTATGTCTACATCCAATGCCTGCTTTGGTGTGTCAGCCGCGTTCAGCGCCCAACCTGAAGCAAGTGTATTGCAACGTTTATTCGCCCAAGAACGCGACCAAGGCGTCCCACGATTTTTCATCGGCCTCTTGCAGATAATCGCGCGATCCTTCAACGGTAAAGGAATGGCGCGCACCTCCATAGATTTCTGCACTATGGACGACACCTTGTTCATTGAATTGGTTCAATAAACCCGCCAGATCGGTCATATTTGAAACAGGATCCGCAGAACCATGTAAAATCAAAATTGGTCCATTGGTTTGTGAATAATCCTGACCTTCGGGTGTTCCGAGGCCGCCGTGAAAGCTCACGAAGCCGTCCATCTTAAAGCCTGCGCGCGCGCCCTCTAGCGTTGCGGCGCCACCAAAACAATAGCCCAGCAGGACTTGTTTTTGTGCCCCGTCTAGGGCTGTTGCATCAATGCCCGCTTGCATCCGCGCACGGAATTCTTGGCGGTCTTGGTACAATGCACCAGTTTCACGGCGGAAGTCTTCAAATCCCTCAAGCTTTGCATCAACCCCGAACAGATCAAGCGCCACAGCGCGATAGCCAAGCGCCACAATCATCTCGGCGCGCTTGATTTCGTAATCGTTCAAGCCGTCCCAATCATGGACGATATAGACAACACCCTTTGCGTCGCCTGTTGGATCTTTTACGATGGCTTCAAAGGTTTTTTCACCGACCGCATATTGGACCGTTTCAAGATGCCCCCCTGCGGATGCAAGAGTTGCAGAGAGAACAGACGCGACAAGAGCCGAGGGAATGTACTTTAGCATCGAAGTTTCCTTACCTTTGAAAAAATGATTTGATGACGAAGGTGTAAACGCAGTCTGCAAGTCTATCAAATTG
>RGAJ01000387.1 GCA_009920225.1 Paracoccaceae bacterium | reverse complement strand
TGAAATTCAATTGCCAACCCAGATTTCATCACCTCAACCGCTTTCACGGGGGCGATTTGGCCGCGTGCTTTTTTGGCAAGACCCGCCAAAATCTGGACCTCAACCGCATCATCCCATGTGGGCGCGGGCAATTCCCAAGTGGGCACCCGACACCCCAAATCTTCGGTATTGATCATAAAGGCGCTGTCAAAGACCTCTTCGTCAACATCGTTGACCAACCCGATCTCTAACGCCTTTTGGGCGGAAATCGCGCGACCCGATGTGATCATATCCAGCGCAGCGGAAAGGCCGACCAAGCGCGGCAAACGTTGTGTGCCGCCCGCACCGGGGATCACGCCCAATGTCACCTCGGGCATACCGATTTGGGCCTTTCGGCAATCCAGGGGACATAGCTTTCGTCGATGGCATTTAGAACGTCTGGCAAATGGGGCTCTTGTGCTGGCTGATCAAATTCGCGTGCATCAGCGCCTGCCGCGAACGCACGCCCTAGACCCGTCACAATCACCCGATCAAGATGCAGTTTTTCGGCCTGACGTACCGCATCCAGCAATCCCTGACGCATCGCATGACCAATGGCATTGACCGGAGGATTGTTCAGTTCAACGATACCTAGATTGTTTTCATGGCGAAATGTAACTGACATGGTCTCTCCTGTCGGGGATCTAGGGTTGGATTAGGTTTGCCGTCGCGATAATTTTCAAAAGATCTTGGTGCGATGTGTCCAAACTGCGTTTGCTGGTGTCCAAGACATAATCGGATTTGGCATAGGCAGATTCACGGCTGGCCAAGATTTTTTCCAACTGTGCCATTGCTTGGGGCTGGCCCGCCATAGGGCGGGTATCGCCTTGGGCCAGAACACGTTCCATGTGTTCGCGTGGGGTCGCCTTTAACCAGATGCTATTGAAATGGGTCAAGATGACGTCAAAAGATGCGGTTTCCCCCACAACGCCACCCGCCGCCGCAACGATAGCCGATGCATGGGTGTCTTTGATTTGATTTAACGCGTCAGCTTCGAATTGGCGGTATCCGTCGGGACCATACAGCGCCATAATTTCAGAAATCGGCATGCCGCCGATATCTTGGATCACTTGGTTCAATTCGATAAAGGGGATACCCAACGTTTCGGCCGCCAATTTGCCCAAGGTCGATTTGCCCGCGCCCCGCAGACCGATCAAACAGATACGCGATGCTTTGGCATCGGGGGCATCCTGTTCGGCCAAAATGCGTTGAACACGTTCACGCGTTTGGCGATCGGCGGCGCGATAGCGGTCTACCAAGTCCTTGACCGGGGTGAACCATGGATCTTCGGGCCAAAGCAGCCATTCGATACCAATTTCCAAAGCAGTTGCCACACGAGATAGCAAGACGATGGAAATATTTCCCTGACCTGCTTCCATCTGGGCAATATAGCGGGGGGATACGTTTGCGATTTCGGACAGTTCACGACGCGACAAGGATTTTGCGGTGCGCGCACGGCGCACACGCAGGCCAACCTGTTCCATAAGTTCGTTTGCAATGTGGTCGGTATCGTCAATTTTATCCGTCATCACACCCGTCCTTAGTCCCAGTCTGACCCAAGAAGAGGCGTCACGATATCGACAATTTCGCGCGGTGGCTGGCGTTTTTTGAACGCATCCGCAACAATGAACACGCTGACCGAACGGAACGAAAAGCATAATTTGCCATCCTGTTCCCCGTCCACGCGAAACGCGATTGAGGTATCACCCAAACGGACAGGCCAGACATAACATTTCAACCGATGGCGTGGCGTGACAGGTGCGGAAAAATTCATTTCCAACCGCACGAACGGCGTACCTACATTGCGGTCGATTTCCATTTGGAACCAACCGTCGCCCAAATGTTGTTCCCACCAACCATTGATCGCCTCAAGAGCCATAGCGGGCAATTTGCCGGTATAGACGATTTTGGCAGGGTCGCAATCGCCCCAAGAAACGCGGATTTCGTGTTCGTATGCTGTGTCTGGTCGCTGGGTCATCAATAGGTCTCTACGTGATA
>RGAJ01000386.1 GCA_009920225.1 Paracoccaceae bacterium | reverse complement strand
GATGTCTTGGTCGCAGGATCGGCCGTGTTCCGTGGTGGTTCGGTCGATAATCCATCGGTCTATGGTGATAACATCACCGCCATTCGCAATGCAGCGAACGGATCATAGGCACAACAATGGCGGCGATCATATTTGACCTTGATGGTACTTTGATTGACAGCGCTCGTGACATTCACGCCGCAATCAATCGGATGTTACACGATCACGAATATGATCCGCTGGATCTGCAAACGGTGGTTTCATTTGTCGGAAACGGCCTGCCCACCTTGGTTGAACGCGTGTTGCGGCATTCCTCAATCGACATGTCACACCATGCAGACATGACGCAAACCGCGTTGAAACACTATTCGACCAACGCATCGTCCCTGACCACCCTTTATGATGGGGCCATCGACGCTTTGGCCACCCTGCGCGCGGACGGCCATAAGATTGGCCTGTGCACAAACAAACCACTGAAACCAACCCTCGCCGTCTTGGATGCGTTCGACATCACAAATCAGTTCGATACGCTCGTGTGTGGCGACAGCTTGGCGACGCGCAAGCCAGACCCAGAAATGCTGTTCAAAGCAATGGATGATTTGACCGCTGATCAGGTGATCTTTGTCGGCGATAGCGAAGTCGATTATGAGACTGCACTAAACGCAAATGTTCCTTTTGCCCTCTTTACACAAGGGTATCGAAAGCACGGATTAGAATACTTCAAAAGCGCCGCACCCTTTGACGCCTATGCGGACCTGCCGCAGCTTGTCGGCCGATTGTTGCACACCACCTGATTTCACTTTTGCAAAAATACTCATCTGCAACAGGCGTCTTTGCTCGGACCGTCAGCCAATCTTGCCCTGATTTTCACCGATCTGACCGCGATGTAACAACAGATGATCCAGAATGACACAGGCCATCATCGCCTCGCCCACAGGGACGGCGCGGATGCCAACACACGGGTCGTGACGGCCCTTGGTCACAACCTCAATCGGTTCACCCGATTTGGTGATCGATTGCCGCGGCGTTAGTATAGAGGACGTGGGTTTCACCGCAAAGCGCACAACCACATCTTGGCCTGTCGAAATACCGCCCAAAATGCCGCCCGCATGATTTGATGAATACACGGGGTGTCCATCATTGCCCATGAAAATTTCATCGGCGTTTTCTGATCCCATGAGCAAAGCGGCATTCATGCCTTCGCCAATTTCGACACCCTTGACCGCGTTAATCGACATCATTGCGGCGGCTAAATCAGTGTCTAACTTGCCATAAATCGGTGCACCTAGCCCTGCGGGAACGCCTTTGGCCACAACCTCGATCACAGCACCAACAGAATTATGTGCCTTGCGGATGTCGTCCAAATAATCGGCCCAATCTTTGGCGGCCTGTGCATCTGGGGTCCAAAATTCGTTTTGATCGATCTGATCCCAATCGAATTTGGAACGGTCAATCTTATGGGGCCCGATTTGCGTCATATAACCAGTGATTTCAACAGTCGGGGCAAGGGTCTTGATCGCCGCACGCGCGATGCCACCCGCCGCCACACGCGCCGCGGTTTCACGGGCCGAAGACCGTCCACCGCCGCGATAATCGCGGATGCCGTATTTTTGCCAATAGGTGATATCGGCATGACCAGGGCGGAAGGTTTCCGAGATATTGCCATAATCCTTGGACCGTTGATCTGTATTGCGGATCATCAGCTGAATGGGCGTGCCGGTTGATTTTCCCTCAAAGACGCCAGACAGGATTTCCACCTCATCAGGTTCGCGCCGCTGCGTGGTGAATTTATTCTGACCAGGTTTGCGTTTATCCAACCAGTGCTGCAACTGCGCCGCATCCACAGGGACGTTGGGTGGGCAACCGTCCACAGTGGCACCTAATGCGGGCCCATGGCTTTCACCCCACGTGGTGACGCGAAATAGGTGTCCAAAGGAATTAAGGCTCATGTCAGCGCTCCGATCAGTATCTGTATTGCGTCGGTATAGCGTCGGTATAACGTCGGTGCAAATGGTCTGTTAAAAATTAAATGATGCCCATCGCGGTCAA
>RGAJ01000385.1 GCA_009920225.1 Paracoccaceae bacterium | reverse complement strand
GGTATTTATTGTACTGTGACGGAATAACAATTATACGAACTGTCTGTCCGCCATTCTAACCTTGCAGTATCGGTCTTTACTTTGGTGTCTTGGTGACATTAAATCACATTCATGACGCTTTGCTGAGCGTCCTGTGGATGGTCGAGCGCTAAAAGGGAACGCATGACAAAACTTGCCCCATACTTGACATTATCTGGCGCATTGCCCTTTGTGGCCTGTGCCGCCTGTTTGGTGATTGGCGTGACTAACGTGCCGCTGTTTGGAAATGTTCAAACCTTGCTTGCAAGCTATGCGATTGTGATCCTGTCTTTTATGTCTGGCGTACATTGGGGGCAACATTTGCACATCGATGCGACCGCTGGTCAGCGCCTTGCGCTCATGAGCAATGTGATCACGCTCAGCGGGTGGTTCGCATATCTTTTGGCCCCGTTTGGGGTTACGGTGATCACCTGCGCCATCGGATTTATTCTCTTGCTCATGATAGATATACGCCTGAGGACATCAGGTCACCTAACTGCATCCTATCTTGGGTTGCGGGTCATTGTGACGGGAATTGTGGTGTTGTCATTGGCAGTGGCCGTGATCTGGGCCTAGACACCACCATCGTGCAAAAGTGCACTTTTGTTTGTGGCGTTCCAATATTTGAAAAACCGTCGATACTCGGACATTTCAAAATTCTTTACAAATGGGGCAGGGTGCACAACTTGGATGTCGAAATCTTGTGCCATTTGGGCGATCAAAGACTTCACTGTCGTGTCTGCCGAATGAAACACTTGGATGCTTTTGGGTGCAAGTGACGTGAGCACATCCAAGGTAGGCCCATGAAAGATTTCAATATCCAGATCGCATAGCGTTTCATAGATAAACACCAAGCGTTTCAGTGTATAGCCTCGGCTTTGAAAATATGCGTCATCCCAAATGAACACCGGCCGCATAAGCGGGCGCAGATCATCAATCGCAGATTTCATCAAATATTTATCATGCAGCCATAAAATACGATCAGCCATCTTGTGTAATCCCATGTGGAAACAGGCGCTTGGCCAATGTCTCGTAATCAGCATCTAACGCCCGATTGCGTTCGAGTGCTGTATCGACAGTTGTTCCAAAAAATTTCTGCACGTTTTCCAAATTGAAAAAATAGGGTTTGTTGCTGAACGTGCTTGCAACCCATTGCCATGACAGATTGTTACTGGCCTCGTCCCCGTCTAACAGATGCTGTAAAAACCATCGCGCACCCGCCTGCCATTGGACACGCCGGAAATGCACGATGTAGCTTGCGATATACATGCGGGCGTGATTGTGGATGTAGCCCGTGTTAAGCAGCTGATGGATAAAGTCGTTGAGACAGGCAACATCCGTTTGGCCCTGTGCGATGTCATCGGGCAGGGTGGTGGAATAGGCATCAGCGGGAAAACCCGTTTTATAGGGTTCGACATCCTGCCACAGCCAATCAGGATGGGCATCGGCAACGCGCTGCCAAAAATCGCGCCAAGCCAATTCTTGGATCAATTTCGAGGCCTGTTTTGGGTCTTCAACCGCGCGAAGCGCATGATTGCGCACCGTGTTCAAATCGACAATTCCGTGATGTAAATAGGGGGACAATCGGGTGATCCGACCATCGCCGTAATTGCGCGTTTTGCCATATTCAATAGGGTCGATTGCGCGCAGGTGGTGCTCTGCCGCGGCCTCACCCCCTTGGATCGGTGACGCACTGCCTGTGGCCCACGGCGCAAGGGATGCGACATGTTCGATCAAAGCGTTTCGATCAGAAAAAGTGGTTTGCAAAGGTTTCATTGGTGTTTAATCCGTCTTTCCCGCCACACAATGATCACACCTGAGGCGATGATCAAGAGAACATCGGGGAATAACGTGTCAATTGGAAATTCCCCAAAGATGATCCATCCAAACAAAAACGCGCTGAGGATCCCGAAATAGCTAAACGGTGCCAAGACAGATGCAGGCGCATTGCGAAACGCATACATCAAGAACACAACACCAAAGCCACCAAATAACGACATGCTCAGGATCAACGCCGCATCC
>RGAJ01000384.1 GCA_009920225.1 Paracoccaceae bacterium | reverse complement strand
ATCAAAGACATCATTGGCGTCACTGCCAAGGTCATCCCCCATTCCCCCGGCGACGTGGCGCGATCCGAAGGCAAAGCGAAACGTGTTGTCGACAACAGAGGATAGGTGAAGTTTGGCCAGAACCATCGCAAAAGATCACAGTGAAAAACGAACCGCGATCCTAAAATCGTCAGCAGATTTATTTGCCGCCGAAGGGTATGGCCGTGCTACCATGTCACAAATTGCAGCCGCGTGTGGTGTGTCAAAGGCAAATATCTACCATTACTATGATGGGAAAGAGAGCCTGCTTTTTGATATTCTTGACAGTCATCTGTCGGAATTGCGCGATCAGATTTGCGGCCTCACATTTGACAACGACAATCCCAAAGAACAGTTGTTTGAAATCACATCTGCGCTTTTGCTTGCCTACGAAGGGTCAGATGCCGCGCACAAAGTACAAATCAACGCGTTTTCCGTTTTGCCACCGGATCAACAAAACATTTTGCGCGGATATCAACGGGATTTGGTTAAATTCGTCCAAGACCGCATTGCGCGCATTGTCCCGCCAGAGCATGCAGAAAACACAAGCTATTTGCGCGATATATCTATGTCCCTGTTTGCAATGGTGAATTGGCATTTTCAATGGGATGGCAAAGCAGACGTAGATCGCCGCCGCGCCTATGCCCGCACCATTTGCCAATTGATCTGTTCAGGGTCTTGATTGCATTATGTTACACAAATTTCACTAAGTGAAATTTTTTGTAACATTTTATTTGGCGTGACTGTCCCGCCTGTGATAGATTTACCCAAAATGTGATAGGAGTCGTTTGATGTATGCGCAAATGGTGAAATCAGAACCGCATGACCAAAGCGCCGAGGCCGAGGCGTTTCAAGCGCGGATCGACGCGGGTGAAAAAATTGAACCGCAAGATTGGATGCCTGACGGCTATCGCAAGACCTTGATCCGCCAGATCGGTCAACATGCGCATTCCGAAATCGTCGGCCAACTGCCCGAAGGCAACTGGATCACCCGCGCCCCCACTTTGGAACGCAAGGCAATCTTATTGGCCAAGGTGCAAGACGAAGCAGGACACGGTTTGTACCTGTATTGCGCGGCCGAAACTTTGGGCGTGAGCCGCGATGAAATGACGGAAATGTTGTTGGACGGGCGGATGAAATATTCCTCGATCTTTTCCTATCCTACGTTGACATGGGCCGATATGGGCGCGGTTGGATGGTTGGTTGATGGGGCCGCGATCATGAACCAAGTGCCCTTGCAACGCACATCCTATGGCCCCTATGCCCGCGCCATGGTGCGCGTCTGCAAAGAAGAAAGCTTTCACCAACGCCAAGGCTTTGACATCATGATGAAAATGGCAAAAGGGACGCAAGCGCAAAAGAAAATGGCCCAAGATGCCTTGAACCGTTTTTGGTATCCGTCCCTGATGATGTTTGGTCCATCCGATGCAGAAAGCGTGCATTCCGCGCAATCGATGGCATGGAAGATCAAGATGAACAGCAATGATGAATTGCGCCAAAAATTCGTGGATCAGACCGTTCCACAGGCGGAATATCTGGGCCTGACCGTTCCTGATCCTGATTTAAAATGGAATGAGGACCGGGGCCACTACGATTTTTCTGAACCCGATTGGTCCGAATTCTTTGATGTACTCAAGGGCAATGGCCCCTGCTCTGTCGATCGTATCGAGACACGTAAAAAGGCGTGGGACGACGGCGCGTGGTTTCGCGATGCGATGGTCGCACATGCCGAAAAACACAAAACAAAGGTAGCCGCAGAATGACCCAAGAAAAATCCCCAGAGTGGCCCTTGTGGGAAGTATTCGTCCGTGGTCAACACGGCGCGAGCCATCGTCACGTTGGCAGCCTACATGCGCCAGATGCAGAAATGGCGATCAAGAACGCCCGTGATGTCTATACCCGCCGCAAAGAAGGTGTGAGCATTTGGGTCGTGCCTACCACAGCCATTGCTGCATCAAACCCCGACATGAAGGGGCCGCTGTACGATCCATCAGACAGCAAACCCTATCGCCATCCAACATT
>RGAJ01000383.1 GCA_009920225.1 Paracoccaceae bacterium | reverse complement strand
TTTGATAGCATAAAAACTAATTGAGTTTCTTTAACTCGCACGGTGATCTCCTTTATCCATTCAAACCAACATACATGTTTTTTTGATCATAACCCACTAAAGTATTCGATCATTAACATCACAAAGTCGTTGATAAATCACAAGTTATTGGTGTTAAGTTACCCGTATGTCAGACAGTGATGAAAACATTACCAATAACAATGACCAAATAAACCCTTGGCACTCTAAACCATTAGATGTCCACAGATGGTCAGATGCCCTGCCCCGATATGTATTCCGCCGTGCCAATGGCAGCTTCCGGTATAAGCGTAATGTCCCTCTGCGCCTGCGGGTCCTGTTGGGGAAAGACACCAGGGGGTTTTAGGTCTTAGCGTACGGCTGAGAGAGTAATGAATAAAAAGGGTACTGGTAATGGAATCTGAGGGTGTGATCTTATAAAAGATCTGGTTACTCTTATCTGACGATCGACACATGAATATGCTGATCGACTTGTGCGCCACACGACCCGCTTAATACAGCCCTGCGGTTTTGGCGCGCAGTTGTACGAGGGCCAAGACTGTATCAATCGTCGGAGTGGGGGTCTGTGTGAGGCTGCCGAGTTCTTGCACCGCTTTGATCAGGGCATCGATTTCCATCGGGCGTCCCGCATCCAGATCTTGCCACATCGACGTGCGATGCGCGCCGACCGCTGCACCGCCGTCGATGCGTCGCTCGACATCAATCGGGAATTTAACCCCCAATTTTTCCGCCACGGTCTGTGCCTCTGTCATCATCCCGCGCAACACGGAACGGGTGCCGGGATCGGTGCACATCACATCAAGCGTGGCATGTGTCAGCGCGGAAATCGGATTGAACGACAAGTTGCCCCAAAGTTTGACCCAGATCTCGTCGCGGATCCGTGGCCGGATCGGCGCCCTTAGACCAGCGGCCGCCAAAGCTTGGCTTAGGGCTGTTGCGCGGTCTGATTTGGTGCCATCAGGTTCCCCCAAAGAAAAGCGATTGCCCTCAATATGTTTGATAACTCCGGGGCGGATCACCTCGGCGGCTGGGTATACCACACATCCCAGAACTCTGTCCGGGCGCAGGGTGTTCCATTGGGCATCATTCGGGTCAACGGACGCTAAGCGCATTCCTTCATATGCGCCGCCGTGCTTGTAAAAATACCACCATGGTACGCCATTTACACCGCTTACAATTGTCGTATCCGCGCCGATCAGCGGCTGCATATGTTCAACGACGCTTGGGACGGAGTGGGCCTTGAGTGTGATAAATACATAGTCTTGGACCCCCAAGTCTGCGGGGGAATCCGAGGCGCGCGCAGGTACTGTTGTTTCTGTGCCGTCTTCGTTAATCAACGTAAGACCGTTCTCACGCATGGCCTCAAGGTGCGGGCCGCGTGCAACGATGCTTAAATCCGCGCCTGACTCTATCAGTTTTACCGCCAGATAGCCACCGATAGCACCCGCGCCAAAAATACAGATTTTCATTGCAGTTCCTTAATCTATCATGCCTAGGCTTTTGGCCATGCCGATGCGTTGGATCTTGCCTGTCGCACCTTTTGGAATTTCGTCCAAAATTACAACGCTGCGGGGCACTTTGAACGCCGAAACCTGTTGGGCGATAAAGTCGCGGATTGCCGGTTCGTCAAGTTTTGAACCTTCTTTCAACACGACGGCGGCGGCAATATCTTCGCCCAGTTTGGGGTGGGGCACTGCGAAACAAACCACTTGTTCGATTTCTGGATGCGCCAAAATGACCGCGTCAATTTCAAGGGGGCTGATCTTTTCACCACCGCGGTTGATGATCTCTTTGAGACGACCCGTAAGGCTTAAATATCCCTCACTATCAAAGGCGCCTTGATCACCCGTTCTGAACCATCGCTGGCCATCAATCATGAAAAAAGAGCTTTCATTAGCCTTGGGGTTCCCCTCATAGCCCGGGGTGACGTTCGGACCAGAGATCACAACTTCGCCAGTCGCGCCATGGTCCAACGGATTCTCCACAAAGCTTTTAATCCAATCGAACATCCCCACTGCTATTC
>RGAJ01000382.1 GCA_009920225.1 Paracoccaceae bacterium | reverse complement strand
CTCTCCTTGTTGGGGCCAGTATTTTTATTCCGCGCGCCGCGTCAATTGGAATATTGTATGCAATACAATCTTTTCAGTGTGGATTTCTCAAGGTATGGATCAGGCATGAGCGATTTGGAAACCCTTTATAACGACCGCATTGCCGCAGGTGCCTTGCGCGACGATCCCGTTCAACGCGCGGTGCTGCCCGCCTTTGAGCGTATTCGCACGGCGCTTGAGGCCCCGCAAAAGCGCGGATTGTTCCGAAAGGCCCCGCCCCCGCCCAAGGGTCTGTATCTATGGGGGGGCGTGGGCCGTGGTAAATCAATGCTCATGGATTTGTTCGTTGACAGCCTGTCGGTGCCGGTGCGCCGCGTCCATTTCCACGCCTTCATGCAAGAAATCCAAAACGCATTGCACGAGGCCCGCAAATCAAACACCGCCGATGCCTTGGCACCGGTTGCGAAATCTGTGTCGGATACGGTCAAAGTCTTGGCCTTTGACGAAATGCAGATCAAAGATATCGCCGATGCCATGATCGTGGGGCGGCTGTTTGAAAAACTATTTTCTGCGGGCGTCGTTGTTGTCACAACATCGAACCGTGTTCCCAAAGACCTGTATAAGGATGGATTAAACCGCCAACTGTTCCTGCCCTTTATCGATCTGATTTCTGAAAAGCTCGATGTGTTGGAAATGGCAAGCGACACAGATTATCGGCAAAATCGGTTGTCGGGGGAACAGACCTATTTCGCACCAGTGAATGACACTGCGCGGGCGCAGATGGACGGGATTTGGACAGATCTGAGCGCAGGACATTCCACCCCCTTTACGCTGGTACACAAAGGGCGCAATTTGGTGTTTCCCGCCTATCACAACGGCGTTGCGCGGTTTTCATTCTATGATCTATGCGGGCAAATGTTGGGACCAGGGGATTATTTGGCCATCGCCGATGCGGTTCGGGTGTTGATGGTGGACAATATCCCGCAACTGGGACGCAACAATTTCAACGAAGCCAAACGCTTTGTCACGCTGATCGATGCGCTCTATGAGGCCAAGGTCAAATTGATCTGTTCCGCCGCCGCCGCGCCAGAGATGTTATATATCGAAGGCGAAGGCGTATTTGAATTTGAGCGCACCGCAAGCCGATTGCGCGAAATGCAATCGGCCGAATGGGGGCAGTAATCAGAGCTGCGGCAAAAACAAGGTTTGCCCGATGTTCAACGCATCTGGGTTGGGCAGGCGATCTTTGTTCGCCCAATAAATATCATTCACCGCATCGCGCGTGCCATAGTATCGCTGCGCGATGATGGCCAATGTGTCCCCTGGACGCACGATATATGTATTGCCCAAGGGGCGTTCCACCTTTGGCGCGGGGCTGGGGATTTGAACCAATGTGGCCAAGACCGCGCGGGTGTCCACCGACCCATCCAAACGCATCATTTGCGCCGGAACTTTGATCAATCCGCTTTGAACGGCTTGGACGATTAGGAAATCAATTTCTTCGCCTGTCATGCCTTGGGACAAGGCGCTGGCGATCAACGGTTCTAGCCCACGGATTTTGGTGGGTGTAATGTCTTGGTACTGTGTGATGTTGACAGGCTGGATATTTTGCAACCGCAAAACGGGCTCAGCGTTCTGTGGTGCCGCAGGCGCAACAGGTTTAACGATGGCCAGCTGCTGTGCTGGAACTTCGGGGGCGATGACGGTTGTCTCTAACGCGGTATCTTGGCGTGTGACCAAATCGGTGTCGATGTCTTCGAATGAGGTATCTACGAAACGATCAGAATTTGAACTGGGCTGCATCAACAAAAGACCCACAGTCACGATCAGAAAAAACGCAGCAATTATCAAAGTTCTTAGCATCAATACACCCTTACCTTTTGCCAATAACGGCGGGACTGCGGTGTTATTGTCGGCTCGGTTCACGAAGAACCGAGCCTATATGCCTGTATGTTAACCGCATCCATAAGCTGTGCTAAAATCAACTGCTAGTGATACGGCACTGCTTATAGCCAATATATGCACGTTGCGAATCACTAGTCAACATGAAGTGATTCGCATTTCGCAAAAAAACGAATCAT
>RGAJ01000381.1 GCA_009920225.1 Paracoccaceae bacterium | reverse complement strand
AAAAGCGATTGACTTGGATATTGGCTTGGATCGCGACGGCGTGAAACAAGCGCTGTTTGACACCCAAGCCGCCAACAGCATGACAACCGATGCGCATGCACGGTTGATGGTCACACGGGGCGTCAAGGTACGCCCGTTTCAACATCCGTCTTTATCACGCTCTGGCCCGACATTTGTCATAATTATGGAGCATTCAAAACCGTCGATACCGCGGCCAATTCGTTTGGCAACTGTGCCGCATATGCGCGGGCTTCCGATGACCCAAGATCCCAAATTAAACAGTCATTCGAAATTGAACTGTATTCTCGCCTGTATCGCCGCTGAAAAAGCGGGCGCAGACGAAGCCTTGATGTTGGATGTAAATGGGTTTGTGAACACAACAAATGCCTGCAATTTCTTTGTCGTCAAAAAGGGCGCGGTTTGGACCAGTACGGGGGATTACTGTATGAATGGGATCACCCGCCAAAAGGTGATTGATCTGTGCCGTGACAATGGCATTCCTGTTTATGAACGCAACTATTCGCTGGTTGACACCTATAGCGCGGACGAAGCATTTTTGACCGGCACTTTTGGTGCGCAAACCCCAGTGGGGGAAATAGATGGCCGCGTGATCGGCACAGGACAGATGGGTCCAATGACCCAAAGGATCCGCGATCTGTACAAAGAATTGGTGGCGCGTGAATGTCAAAACTAAATCTTGCCATGTGGTCAGGGCCGCGCAATCTGTCGACGGCCTTGATGTATTCCTTTGCCAACCGACCCGATTTTCAGGCGATCGATGAACCGTTTTACGCCTGCTATCTGACCAAAACGGGATTGGATCACCCGATGGGGGATGCTGTTATTGCATCACAACCCACAGACGCCAATCAGGTGATTGATGGACTTTTGGCACAGCGTGATACGCATTATTACCAAAAACATATGACACAACACATGTTGCCAGACATTCCCCGCGCATGGATTGAAAACGTGACCAATGTTTTCCTCATTCGGCACCCAAATCGCGTTCTGGCCAGTTTCTCGGCGAAATACGATAACCCCACGCCCGACGACATCGGGTTTCGCCAGCAATTCGAACTTTACGAAAATCTTGTGCAGCGCGGGCTATCACCAATCGTCATCGACAGCGCCGACATTCGGCGCGATCCCACAACATATCTGACCAAGCTGTGCACAGCCTTAGGGATCGACTTTATGCCCGAAATGCTTGAATGGCCCAAGGGCCCCAAGCCCTTTGATGGGGTATGGGCGCCACATTGGTATGGGGCGGTGCACACGTCGACAGGCTTTGCACAAGCCGAAGGCGAAATCCCGACCCTTGCATCAGATTTGCAACCGATTGCCCAGACGTGTATGGGATACTACACAAAAATGATGGACGTGAAATTATAAGGTGGGGATCATGGGAAATTTGGTGTTCGGACAACAGGCTTTGCCCACGCTTGCGATTGAGGCAGATACCGCGCGATACGAAGTGCGGCGGATTTTCTGTGTTGGACGAAACTATGCCGAACATGCATTGGAGATGGGCAATGCCGTGGACCGCAGCGCGCCGTTTTATTTCACGAAATCCCCGTTTGCGGTTTTGACAGACGGGGCCGATTTTCCATATCCGCCTGAAACCCAAGACTGCCATCACGAAATGGAATTCGTCGTCGCATTGTCGGATGATGGCATCTTTGGATATGCCTGCGGTTTGGACATGACGCGCCGCGATCTACAAGCCATCGCCAAAGAAAAGCGCAGGCCATGGGATGTGGCAAAAGATTTCGAACATTCTGCAATCTTGGGCGCGCTGACCCCTGCAGAGCGTTTCGGAGACATAGGACACCAAGCCATTTCACTTCGCGTGAACGGCGAAACACGTCAAAACGCAACTTTGGATACGATGATCCATTCTGTCCCTGCAATTTTGCAAGATCTTGCCAAATTTTACACCTTGGGCGCCGGCGACATTATCATGACGGGAACACCTGCGGGCGTAGGCGCCGTTCAGCGCGGCGATACGATGGTTGGATCTATCGATGGCTTGAGCGATCTTGTTGTGAATGTCGTCTAGTGCCAAAA
>RGAJ01000039.1 GCA_009920225.1 Paracoccaceae bacterium | reverse complement strand
GACAGTACCCGCATCACGATTAAAGCACCGTCGGATCTGGCCAAGTTCATCGCACCCAAAGGATCAGTGACTTTGAACGGAACGTCCCTGACCGTGAACGAAGTATCTGGGGACACCTTTGGTGTGAACCTGATCCCACATACCAAACAGGTCACCACATGGGGAGAGGTCAAAACAGGTGACGCCCTGAATCTTGAGATCGACACATTGGCCCGCTACGTCGCGCGTTTGGCGGAATATCAAAGCCAATCCTAACCTATTCGGCGGGGGCAAAACCCTCGATCAGTTGGCGAAGCCCGATGCGTGCCCCAACGTATATGGCGACAAACGTTACGGGCGCGCTATAGGCCAAGACGCTGAACGCGGTAATCCCTTGGCCGACCGAACAGCCAAGCGCCAAGACAGCCCCAACACCCATAACCGCGGCGCCAACAATTTGGCGTCGCAATTCGCGCGGATCCTCACAGGCTTCCCAGCGGAAATGTCCCTTGATGAGGGATCCAATGAATGCCCCTGCCAAAACACCAAGAACCGAACCAACGCCAAAGCTCAGGCTTAGGGCGCTCCCGTTCATGGCGTATAGGATCGTGTCGCCAACCGGTGCGGAAAATGTATGGGATTCAACCATGATTGGGGCGAACCCATTTTGGGACACGAAATAGGTCCCAAACCAACCGCTGACAATCGCAATGGCGACCATGAAGGACCAAAACACGTATTTTGTTTCGCGCCAAAAGGACCCTGACATCAACGTCGCCGCCAAGATGCAGGCACCAATCACGATGCCGGCCATGGCGGGGGATATGCCCGTTGTTTGGTGAATAAGCGTGGTGAACCCCGTCGTCGCATCCCCCGCAAGAAGCGATGGAAACAGCATCACGCGCACAGGCGCAAGCGGCCCTGACATCACCACATAGGCCGCGATTCCCATCACGATCACGATCATAAACGCCCGCAAATCGCCGCCGCCCAAACGCGCCAATGCGCCGTATCCGCAGTTGCCGCACAAGGCCATGCCGTAACCAAACATCAACCCGCCGATCACGGTTGCAATGGGGTTCCATGCCAGCGAAAGATAAAACGTGCCTGACGGATCGAACGCGCCAAAGAACACAAGGGCAAAGGTCAGAATAATCGAAAACCCAATGCTCGCCCCCCACATTTTCAAACGGGACGAATTCGCGCCATAGGCATGGTCTTCGATTGCACCAAGCGTGCAAAAACGGCCAAATCTGGCCGCAAGTCCAAGGATAATGCCGCCAAGCAATCCGACACCTGCGACAAGTTGTGTGTCACTTATCCATTCAAACATAGAGTGCCTCCGTTGTTGCAGGGATTATGGCAATCTCTGTATCAAAATCAATAGTTAAGACAGATCCACACTAATGCGGAGACCGACAGAAAAGATCATAGACGACTTCTAAAATCCGCTTTGGTTTGTCATCCGCAAGGCGATAATAGATTGTTTTGCCATCGCGACGTGGAATTACCAAACCTTCTAGGCGCAGACGAGAGAGTTGTTGGGAAACAGCCGCCTGACGCGCGGAGATCAAGTCTTCTAATTCTGTGACCGATTTTTCGCCGGTTACAAGATGACACAAGATCATCAATCGGCCTTCGTGACTGATCGCTTTAAGAAAACCAGATGCCGTTGTTGCTTTGTTTACAATAGCTTCTAACTCGTCATCTGACATATCATCAGTGATCACCGGAAGTGCCATACGTTCCACCCAAAAATTCTATTATGCTAAGATAACGATCTTTTGATATGAATGCAAAGCAAAATCAAAAAGCGATGTCGTCCTCAATCGCATCAATCCCGTCTTGGGCGCAGATGACATCAAGTTCAGGGCCCGGCGCGCCCGAGACCCCAACGCCCCCAACGATAGAGCCGTCGCCCGAATAAATCACCAATCCCCCCGCAAGCGGAAGCGCTTGGCTGATGTGGCGAATGCCGGATGCGATTTCGCCTGCTTGGGTGGCGGTGGCCAACTCACCTGTTGAGGTGCGAAAGCTGACGGCGGTCCATGCCTTGCGATGCGCCGTTTCAAAAACATGCATGCCTGCATATCGATCGCGCAAATAGGCTTGGGGTTGGCCAAAACGATCAACAACCATGACGCCCACTTGGTATCCGCTGTCTTGGCAAGATTGCAGTGCTGTTTCAGCAACCTTCAATGCCAATTCAGGGACCAGTGATTTATAGGTGACAAACGCATCTTGCGCCTGTGTAAACGTCGGCACCACGCAGGCCGCAGCGATAACAAGGTGCTTCATCATTTTGTTGCCCTAAATTCTGTTTCACGTTCTAAGGTCATTTCCAACACGCCCCAGAAAAAATCTTCGCTGGCGTATCCTTCCATACGAGTGACTTCGACACCGTCTTTCATCAGAATAAAGGTGGGTGTGTAGATCACAGGCGTTTTGTAAACGCCATTGACACCGCGCGTGTCGCCGATATCAATGTGCCGTATGGGCGCAAATTGCCCTGCTTCGGACTTTGGATAAATTGGGCCAATGTCGTTTTTCCATCGAATACAGTAATGGCACCCGTCGCGTTCGACCATAACCAATTCATACGCAATCCCGATGTTTGGGAGCACAAAAGATGCAATGAACAAGCAAATAGAAAAAAACGCGTTTCGCATGACGGACCTGATTGACGGAATTTATTTCATTCAACATAATATGAATATATGAATAAGACAAGGATTTAGCCCATGTTTGACGTTTCCTTTTGGAGCGCATTTTTAGGAGGGCTTGTTGTATTTTTCTCGCCCTGCATACTCCCGATCGTGCCATTTTACCTTAGCTATATGGCGGGAACGGGGATGGCGGTTTTGGGCGAAGACGGTGCATTGCCCGACGGAATTCGGCGCAAGGCGGTGTTGTCATCCGTGATGTTTTCGGCAGGAATCATCACGGTGTTCGTGCTTCTTGGCGCTGCGGCCTTTTCTGTGTCGCAATCGTTTCGGGTGTACCAAGACGAATTCCGCTATGCGGCGGCGGCGATCATCATGGTGATCGGACTGCATTTCTTGGGCGTTTTCAAGATTGGATTTCTCAATCGCCAATTCCAAGTCAATGCGGGTGACACCAACAATATGTCGATTATCGGGTCCTATATCGTCGGCGTTGCCTTTGCTGCAGGGTGGACACCCTGTGTTGGCGGGGTTTTGACCGCCGTGATCATGACTGCATCTTTTGAAGAAACGGCCATGCAAGGGGTTGGGTTGCTGTTTGTATTCGGCATTGGTTTGACATTGCCGTTTGTGGTCGCAGCATTCTTTATAAAACCCTTTTTGCGCTTTGCATCACGGTTTCGGCGTCATTTGGGAAAGGTCGAAAAAGGCATGGGTCTTTTGATGATTTTATTCGCGATTTTGTTGCTGACCAATTCCGTCAACGAAATTGCAAATTGGATGATCGAAACCTTTCCAGCATTTACATCACTTTAAACACGAGGACTAAAAATGAAGAAACTATTTTCTATCTTTGCGGCTTGGGTGATGGGCGTGTCCCTCGCGGTGGCCTCTGAAATCGGCGACAATGGTCTTCACATCCAGCCATGGTTTCGCGACACGTTCAAAGACCTGCGCGAAGATTTGGCCGAAGCAAATGCCGAAGGCAAACGGTTGGTTTTGTTCTTTGAACAGCGTGGGTGCATCTATTGCAAGAAGATGCACGAAGAAGTTTTTTCGCGCCCTGAGGTATCGGATTACATTGAGGAAAACTTTTTCGTCGTACAATTGAACTTGCACGGCGACACCGAAGCGGTCGATTTTGACGGTGACGAATTGCCGCAAAGCAAGCTTGCGCGCAAATGGGGGATTCTGTTTACACCGACCATTATGTTTCTACCTCAAGAGGTCGAAGAGGGTCTAACAGCACCCCAAGCGGCGGTGGCTGTGATGCCCGGCGCCTTCGGGGCATCGACGACGTTGGACATGTTTACATGGGTCAAAGAAGAACGCTATCTTATTGAAGATGGTGAAGATTTTCAGCGTTATCATGCCCGCCGCATCGCCGAGAGACGCGGTTCAAACTAGGCCCGTCACAAAAAAATGCGACTATTTATTCATTTTTACGAATTTGTTGTTGCGTTTATATGGGTTCGTAGCCTACGGTATACAACAGCTATCGTAACCGAAATTAGGTAGCCATGGGAGGAAACATGAGGCTAACAGCTCTAACATTTACAGCGGCCGTTGCATTGGCAAATGTAACCTTTGCTGAAACAGTTGCACCATCCGATGTCAGCTTTGGCGAGGGCGGCGCAATCGAACAGTCTTTGACAGGTGTTGCGGGTGATCCCGTAAACGGCAAAGACGTTATCGTGAACAAGGGTCGCGGCAACTGCGTTGCATGCCATTCATCAGAAGCTTGGGCAGACACACCGTTTCACGGCGAAGTTGGTCCGCTTTTGGACGGCGTTGGTGATCGTTGGTCCGCTGCGGAGCTCCGCGGCATCTTAGCGAATGCAAAGAACACTTTTGAAGGGACAATCATGCCCGCCTACTACAAAGTAGACGGCTTTACCCGTCCTGGAAATGCTTACACCGGAAAAGCGGCCGAAGGCGCGCTTGATCCGCTGCTAAGTGCACAAGAAATCGAAGACGTCGTGGCGTTTCTTTCGACTCTGAAAGAATAGTCACAAATTTAAACTAAGGAGAGCACAATGGATTTCTCAAGACGCGATACTTTGGCGCTTGGGCTCGGGGCAGCGGCCCTGACCATGTTGCCGTTCCGCGTGAATGCGGCGGCAGACGATGCGATCGCGGCCTTCACAGGCGGCGCAAGTGTCGAAGACGGCGGTATTGATCTGGGCGCACCAGAAATCGCCGAAAACGGTAACACAGTTCCAATCGACGTATCAGCACCAGGCGCGACAGCGATTCTGTTGTTGGCGGCGGGCAACCCAACACCTGGCGTTGCGACATATAACTTTGGCGAATTGGCTGGTACACAAGCGGCATCAACCCGTATTCGTTTGGCAGGTACACAAGACGTGGTCGCAATCGCGAAAATGTCCGACGGATCTTTCAAACGTGCGGCGAAAACAGTCAAAGTTACAATCGGCGGCTGCGGCGGCTAAGGTTAGAAGGAGTAACACAACATGGCAGACGGTGTAAAACCACGCGTAAAAGCTCCTAAACAGGCAGCAGCGGGTGAAGTCGTAACAATGAAATGCTTGATCAGCCACAACATGGAATCTGGTCAGCGCAAGGGCAGCGATGGTAACAAAATCCCTCGTTCAATCATCAACCGTTTTACCTGCGAGTTTAACGGCAAGATGGTGATTGACGTTGCGATGGAACCAGCGATTTCGACAAACCCATACTTCCAGTTTGACGCAACTGTACCAGAAGCGGGTGAATTCAAATTCACTTGGTATGATGATGACGGTTCAGTCTACGAAGACAGCAAGAAAGTGGCGATTGGCTAAGGTCGGTCGACGTATATAAGTGGCCTTGCCTGCGGCGGGGCCACATTTCTGGGAGGAACAGTTATGAAATTGAAAACAATTACAGCAATCGCCGCTGCACTGTTTGCGACAACAGCTATCGCAGACGAAGATGCAGAATTGGTGATCAACGGTGATCTGGAAATCGTAACCAAGACAGCGGCTCCTGCACATCTTTCTGATGCGCTGGATGAAATCATGTCCGGTTGGCGTTTCCGTTCAGACGGTACACAAGCCATGCAAATGGATGACTTTGACAACCCCGGTATGGCAGCCGTTGACGGTGCAGCCGAAGCTTGGGCAACTGTCGAAGGCGAAAAAGGCAAATCATGTGCATCCTGCCACGGCGACGTCGCAGAAAGCATGGTTGGCGTTCGTGCCGTTTATCCAAAATGGAACGAAAAAGCAGGCGAAGTTCGCACATTGGCGATGCAAATCAACGATTGTCGCGAAAATCAAATGGGTGCAAAAGCTTACGGTTACACATCTGGTGATATGGCAGCGATGGAAGCTCTTCTGTCCGTTCAATCACGCGGCATGCCTGTAAACGTGGCGATTGATGGCCCAGTTGCAGCGACTTGGGAAAAGGGCAAAGAGCTGTATTACACACGCTTTGGCCAACTTGATCTGTCATGCGCAAATTGCCATGAAGATAACTATGGCAACATGATCCGTGCAGACCACCTGTCCCAAGGTCAAATCAACGGTTTCCCTGCATATCGTTTGAAAAACACAAAATTGAACACAGTCCATGATCGTTTCAAAGGCTGCGTTCGCGATACACGTGCTGAAACATTCAAACCCGGTGGCGCAGAATTCATCGCGTTGGAATTGTATGTTGCATCACGCGGCAATGGTCTTTCTGTCGAAGGCCCATCTGTACGCAACTAAGATTTGGTTAACCCTGCACGCTTTGTGCGGGGTTAACTTTTACCAAACCCATTCAAATATGCGCATATGAAGCATAAATAAGGAAAGCAGAAACATGATCTCTCGTCGTGATTTTCTTCAAGTCAGCATGGCAGCCTCGGCACTATACGGGGCGTCTGGTTTCGGAAATTGGGGCCGTTTGGCGGCGCAACAACGTCTTACACAAGACGAGCTTCTGCAATTCGATGCGTTCGGCAACGTGACATTGATCCACGTCACCGATATTCATGCGCAACTCAAGCCGATTTATTTCCGCGAACCTGAAATCAATCTTGGTGTCGGGGATGCGTTTGGTCACGTGCCACACATCACTGGTGCAGATTTCCGCAAACTTTATGGTGTCGCGGATGGTTCTCCCTCCCACTATGCGCTGACATATAATGACTTTACATCCCTTGCACAGACATATGGCCGCGTCGGTGGTCTGGATCGCGTTGCAACGGTGATCAATTCGATCCGTGCGGAACGTCCTGATGCATTGCTTTTGGATGGTGGCGATACGTGGCATGGGTCCTATACCTGTTACCATACCGAAGGTCAGGACATGGTCAACGTCATGAACGCGTTGAAGCCTGATGCGATGACATTCCACTGGGAATTCACGCTTGGCTCTGCGCGCGTGCAAGAAATTGTTGAAAACCTTCCCTTTGCGGCATTGGGTCAAAACATCTTTGACGCTGAATGGGATGAACCAACCGATTTGTTCCCCCCCTATAAAATGTTTGAACGCAGCGGCACAAAAATCGCCGTGATTGGTCAGGCTTTCCCTTATATGCCGATCGCAAACCCACGCTGGATGTTCCCAGAATACAGCTTTGGGATCCGCGACGAGCGTATGCAGGAAATGGTTGACGAAGTACGCTCCATGGGTGCCGAGGTCGTCGTTGTGTTGTCACACAACGGATTTGACGTGGACAAGAAAATGGCCGGCCGCGTGTCAGGCATTGATGTGATCTTGTCTGGTCACACGCATGACGCCTTGCCCGAACCTGTTTTGGTTGGCGAAACAATCATTGTTGCCTCTGGTTCCAACGGCAAATTTGTCAGCCGTGTTGATTTGGATGTGCGCGATGGTCGCATGATGGGCTTTAAACATAAACTCATCCCAATCTTCTCGGATGTTATTACGCCTGATGCAGACGTCGCAAAATTGATCGACGAACAACGCGCACCATATGAAAGCCAATTGAGCGAGATCATTGGTCAAACGGACAGCCTGCTGTATCGCCGCGGCAACTTTAACGGAACATGGGATGACTTGATCTGTGATGCCCTGATTGAAGAGCGTGATGCAGACATCTCTATGTCTCCGGGCGTGCGTTGGGGCCCATCCATTCTTCCGGGTCAAGACATCACCCGTGAAGATATCTGGAACGTAACCTCAATGACCTACGGCGCAGCATACCGCACCGAAATGACCGGCGAGTTCATCCATGTCATTTTGGAAGACGTCGCATTGTTCAACACGGACCCTTATTATCAACAGGGCGGTGACATGGTGCGCATTGGTGGCATGGGATATCGGATCGACATCTCAAAACCACAAGGCAGCCGTATTTCTGAAATGACGCTGTTGAAAACAGGCGAAATGATCGACCCAGCCAAAACCTACATGGTCGCAGGTTGGGCATCTGTGAACGAAGGGACCGAAGGTCCGCAAATCTGGGACGTAGTTGAAAGCTATATCCGTAAAAAAGGCACTGTCACGGTTTCTCCGAACAACAGTGTTAAGGTCGTCGGCGCGTAACGCGTCAGAATTTTAAAACAAAGGAGCAATTCGACAATGACAGTCAGCTTCAAAGGCAAAAAAGCATCTCGCCGTCAGTTCCTTGCTGGTGCTGCGGCAGCGGGTGCTGGCACTGTCGCCGCGAGCGCCGCAGCCGCGGCAGGTGACCCACTTATCACTGAGAAACAAATTTGGGCTCAGGCCACAGGGGATGGCGTTGACGCAACACCCTATGGTTTGCCAATCGAATTTGAATCCGACGTTGTGCGTCGGAACGTTGAATGGCTGACGGCAGATACCATCAGCTCGATCAACTTTACCCCGATCCACGCGTTGGATGGCACAATCACGCCGCAAGGCTGTGCGTTTGAACGCCACCATTCTGGTGCGATTGAACTGACAAAAGGTGATTATCGTTTGATGATCAATGGTTTGGTAGACACACCACTGGTCTTTACCTACGACGATTTGATGCGCTTCCCTCGTGAAAGCCACGTGTATTTCTGCGAATGCGCTGCAAATACGGGTATGGAATGGGCGGGTGCGCAGTTGAATGGCGCACAATTTACACATGGTATGATCCACAATATGGAATATATCGGTGTGCCGCTCCGCACCATCCTGAACGAAGCAGGCATCAAACCCGAAGCAACTTGGGTCTATGTCGAAGGGGCCGACGCATCGTCAAACGGCCGGTCCATCCCGATGGACAAAGCCTTGGATGACGTCTTGGTTGCGTTCAAGGCAAACGGCGAAGCGCTTCGCAAGGAACACGGCTATCCTGTCCGCTTGGTCGTCCCAGGTTGGGAAGGCAACATGTGGGTGAAATGGTTGCGCCGGGTCGAATTGACCGACAAGCCGATTGAAAGCCGCGAAGAAACGTCGAAATACACCGACACCTTGGAAGACGGCACATCGCGCAAACATACATGGGTGATGGATGCGAAATCTGTTGTCACCAGCCCATCGCCACAATCACCAATCACGCATGGCAAAGGCCCATTGGTGATCACAGGTCTCGCATGGTCTGGTCGTGGTGCGATCACGCAGGTTGATGTGACGCTGGACGGTGGTAAAAATTGGCAGGTCGCGCGCTTGGCTGCACCGGGTCAAAAAATGGCACTGACACGGTTCTATCTGGACATCGATTGGCAGGGCGAAGAAATGTTCCTACAATCACGCGCCCACGACGAAACCGGCTATGTACAACCCACAAAAGCGCAGCTTCGCGACGTCCGTGGCTTGAACTCAATCTATCATAACAACTGTATCCAAACTTGGTGGGTGAAATCCAATGGGGAGGCAGAGAATGTCGAAATTTCTTAATACCGTAATTGCGGCCACTTTGCTGGCCTCTCCCGTTGCGGCCGAAAAGCTTGGTCTGGGGCGCCCCGCGCTTCCAGAAGAAATTGCAGCATGGGATCTGGATATCAGCCCCGATGGCACCGGTCTGCCCGTTGGATCAGGCAGCGTGTTGGATGGCGAAGAGGTGTTCGCCGAAGCCTGCGCAATGTGCCATGGCGATTTCGCTGAAGGCGTTGATAACTGGCCCAAGCTTGCAGGCGGCATGGACACGCTCAACCATGATGATCCACTGAAAACTGTTGGTTCATACTGGCCCTATTTGTCGACCGCGTATGATTATATCCGCCGCTCAATGCCCTTCGGAAATGCACAGTCGCTGTCGGACGACGATGTCTATGCCATCGTCGCCTACATCCTGTATTCCAATGATTTGGTGGACGAGGATTTTGTTCTGTCGAACGAAAATTTCTTGGATGTCGAAATGCCGAACGCGGGTGGTTTCGTCTTTGATGATCGGGCTGAAACAGAATATAGCACCTTCCACACTGCATGTATGACAGATTGTAAAGAAACAGTCGAAATTACGATGCGTGCGGCCGTTTTGGATGTGACCCCTGAAGAAGAAGGCACAGACGCACCAGCTGCCGAAGAAGCGGCGGCAGAACCTGCAGCCCCCGCGTTCGACGCAGAATTGGCAGCAGCCGGCGAAAACGTTTTCAAAAAATGTAAAGCCTGTCACCAAGTTGGTGAAGGTGCGCAAAATAAATCGGGTCCTCTTCTGACAGGAGTTGTTGGGGCATCTGTTGGTGCAGTTGAGGGCTTCAAGTATTCCAAGACCTTCCAAGCGATGAACGCAGACGGCGCAGTCTGGGACGAAGCCAGCCTTGCGGCGTTTTTGGCAAACCCGAAAAAATATGC
>RGAJ01000380.1 GCA_009920225.1 Paracoccaceae bacterium | reverse complement strand
GATTGATGCGGATTGGGTGGCACAGATGGTATCTGCCGAATATCTGTGCCGTGACCTGATCAATACGCCTGCAAATGATATGGGCTCACCCGAATTGGAAGCGGCGGCGCGTACGTTGGCCGCCCAACATGACGCGCAGATTTCCGTGATCGAAGGCCAAGATCTTGTCACCCAAAACTTTCCTTTGATCCATGCGGTGGGACGCGCCTCAACGCGCGCACCGCGTTTGATCGATCTGCGTTGGGGAACCCATGGGCCAAAGGTTACGCTGGTGGGCAAGGGTGTCTGCTTTGACACTGGTGGTTTGAACCTGAAACCAAGTTCGAGCATGGGTTTGATGAAAAAGGATATGGGCGGGGCGGCGAATACACTGGCCCTTGCGGCGATGATCATGGGCGCGGGGTTGAATATTCAATTACGACTGTTAATTCCGGCGGTTGAAAATTCGGTATCAGGAAACGCATTTCGTCCGGGTGATATTTTGCCGTCTCGCAAAGGTCTTTCGGTTGAAATCAACAACACCGATGCCGAAGGTCGATTGGTTTTGGCCGATGCGCTGACATATGCCTGCGAAGACAGCCCAGATTTGTTGATTTCAATGGCGACCCTGACAGGGGCCGCGCGTGTGGCGGTTGGTCCAGATTTGTCGCCGTTTTATTCAGGACATCCTGAGTTCACAGATGCGCTCAAACGTGCGGCTGGTGCAGCCCAAGATCCGGTTTGGGAAATGCCGTTTTGGGATCCCTATGACAAAATGATCGAACCGGGTATTGCGGATCTGGATAACGCGCCATCAGGGGGGCAAGCGGGATCTATCACGGCTGCGCTGTTCTTGCGACGGTTTGTGTCTGATATGGATCGTTATGTGCATTTTGATATTTATGGATGGAATGGAACCGCACAGCCCGCGCGCCCCAAGGGTGGTGCGTTGCAAGGGCCACGGGCGCTTGTCAAAGCGCTTGATGCGTGGCTTGGATCTCATGGACAGGCGTGAGCGTCCCGCCAATGAACATGTCGCCTGCGAAACGCTTCGCGACGTTCTAGAGCACCATACTTATGTCGCGGGCGTGCCGCGCAAGGTAGGTCACGTCCTGTGCGATTTATGTGATGCGCCGGGGGGGCGTCGCGACCGGCAATTGGTGTTGGGCGATCTGGTCACCGAATATGATGCGCGCGGGGGCTGGTCCTTTGTCCGAAGTGTGCATGATGGATATGTAGGCTACGTTAAATCCGATGGGTTGGACGGCGTTAAATCCCATACCCATTGGGTGACATCCCGCTTTGCCACGCTCTACACGGACCCAGATTTCAAATCACCCGATTGTGGCCTATTGCCACTTGGGGCGCAGGTCACCGTATCGTCAGAAGCCAAAGGATATATGCGCTGTGATTTGGGTTGGATCGCGGACCAACATGTTCGACCCATTTCTGAGTGTGCCGATGACCCCGTCGGGGTTGCGGAAAAACTGCTTGGCACCCCGTATCTGTGGGGCGGCAATAGCAGCTTTGGCATTGACTGTTCTGGATTGGTGAACATCGCGCTCAAACTGTGTGGATATGCGGCACCTGCGGACAGCGACCAGCAAATGCGCAATCTGGGCGACCCTGTCCAAACGGGGAATTATGTTCGAAACGATCTTTTGTTTTGGCGTGGGCATGTGGCATGGGTCTATGATGAGAGGCATATTCTGCATGCGAATGCCCACCACATGGCGGTGACTTTGGAACGCATTGATGAGGCGATACCCCGTATCCGATCCAAAGGAGATGGTGAAATCATTGCCCATAAACGCGTTTGGCCCCCTACATAAATTTTCGCAATTTCGCATTTCATGCTCTTGACGCCAAGTGTCAAAACCCCTAAACGGACCCTCGTCGGCGGAGTAGCTCAGTTGGTTAGAGCAGCGGAATCATAATCCGCGTGTCGGGGGTTCAAGTCCCTCCTCCGCTACCAAAATCTCTTTACAATCAGTGACTTAATATTTCGGTTGACACGTTTTGCGCGTAGCACACCTCTAGCACACTTTTTTCTCGCTTTCTGAAAATTAAGAGTGCAGAATCGCAGTGTTA
>RGAJ01000379.1 GCA_009920225.1 Paracoccaceae bacterium | reverse complement strand
AGGCATCTTCGGAGCTTCGGATGGTATGAGAATCAAGAATCGACTGATGTAAAAAAGATGCGGAATAATCGCGTCCGCTGTGTGGAGATGCGAAAACAACCGCTGTTTCTAACGAAAGCGGGTGGTAAATATCAAAGGCGCTATGCGAATGAGTCATCTTTTTCATAAGAAATAGATACCCTAAAAATAAACATTTGCAAAAGCCCTTGATCCTTTCTGCGCAAGGATTTATAGACCCGCTACGGCGCGGATTCCCGCGCCCCATTTTTTGGGGTGGGATTTCGGGCACTAACGGGCGGTTAGCTCAGTGGTAGAGCACTACGTTGACATCGTAGGGGTCACAAGTTCGAACCTTGTACCGCCCACCATGAATTCACTGTCCCTTCGGGGACGACCTGCAATGGCGCAACCGACGCGCCGCGTTTGATTGGAGAAAGATCATGAAGATCAAAAACTCGCTCCGCTCGCTCAAGCAGCGTCACCGCGACTGCCGTGTCGTGCGCCGTAAAGGCCGCGTATACGTCATTAACAAGACGCAGCGCCGTTACAAAGCCCGTCAGGGCTAAGCGAGCAAGGGTTAACGCCCTTACCATGTAAATGGTGACAATAAAAAACCCCGCCTTTTTGGCGGGGTTTTTATTTTGTAAACCGCGTGGGCAGGGGATTAAAGCCCTGCTTCTGCTTGGATTTCTTTACGGGATTTACGCGCACGCTCGGTTGCTGATTTCAGCTGACCACAGGCGGCCATAATGTCTTCGCCACGTGGTGTGCGAATGGGGCTTGCATAGCCCGCTTTGTAAATGATGTCTGCAAAGGCTTGGATGCGATCCCAATCGGACCGCACATAGGGTGAGCCTGGCCATTCGTTGAACGGAATCAGGTTGATCTTGGCCGGAATGCCGCGGATCAGTTTGATCAATCGATGTGCGTCCGCATCGGAATCATTCACATCTTTCAGCATCACATATTCAAACGTGATCCGTTCGGAATTCGACAGTTTCGGATAGCTGCGCAGCGCATCAAGCAATTCCTTGATGTTCCATTTCTTATTGATTGGCACCAGTTTGTCACGCACTTCGTCCGTCGTGGCGTGGAACGAAATCGCCAACTGGCACCCGATTTCGGTGGCTGTTTTTGCAATTTCTGGCACAACGCCTGATGTGGACAGCGTGATCCGACGACGGGACAGCGATACACCTTCGGGATCCATCGCGATTTTCATCGCGTCGCGTACGTTATCAAAATTATAAAGCGGCTCGCCCATGCCCATCAACACAATGTTCGACAGTAGCCGGGTTTCGTTCTTTGGGGCACCTGGAATGGGCCATTCCCCCAAATCGTCACGCGCAACCAACACTTGGCCAATGATTTCGCCTGCGGTCAAATTGCGGACCAATTTTTGTGTGCCAGTGTGGCAAAATGAACATGTCAGGGTACAGCCCACTTGGGAGCTCACGCATAATGTTCCGCGATCCTCTTCGGGAATATAGACCGTTTCGACCTCATGTCCGCCGGCAATCCGCATCAGGTATTTGCGCGTTCCATCCATTGAGACTTGCTTTGAAACGACTTCTGGCACCTCGACCACGAAATGTTCGGCCAATTCGGCGCGATAGGCCTTTGCAAGGTTTGTCATCAACGCAAAATCGCGCACACCTTTTTCATAGATCCACTGCCAGATTTGGCCAACCCGCATTTTTGCCTGCTTTTCGGGTGTGCCTGCCGCGATCAACGCATCGTGCATGGCATCACGTGTCAAGCCAACCAAATTGGTTGCCCCTTCGGGCAATTTACGCGGAATCGTCAAAACGTCCTGAGTGATCGGTGCGGTTGCGGTCATGGTGTTACTTTCGGCGGAAACAAACAAAGCGAACCCATACAGGATTCGCTTGGATTTGGCAAAGGTTAGGTCGAACGCTTATTTACAGCGCTTTTCCGCGTCTTCGATGGCGGCCGTGACGCCAGACAAGGAAAACGTATCTTGGGTTTTGGTGCCACGTGCAGAACGGGCAGACAGCACCGCCTTGGCACCGCGCTTCATCGCTGCAAGAATTTTCGCATCATCGGCCTTTGCCGCCCATGCCCATTCACCGCCATCG
>RGAJ01000378.1 GCA_009920225.1 Paracoccaceae bacterium | reverse complement strand
AGTCAAAATCGCGCCATTTTTGACTTTAAACTCTTATTAATAAACATCGGGATGCATCTTTAGAGTGTAATTTTGAATCAAAAGGGCACGTTTTTCCATTTGAACGAATTTACAAATTGCACAATATTTAATCGCCTTGATTATTTATTAGCATTTAATCCTAGCCGACTGCGAAAAATATGACATTCTTTGCACCCGTCCCTATCGCCGCGAAAGGCTTCATGATTAACAGCCTTAGGACATCAGTCAGCTGAGGAGACCAGAATGAAAAAGATCGAGGCAATCATCAAGCCCTTTAAGCTAGATGAAGTGAAAGAAGCGTTGCAGGACGTCGGCGTCCAAGGTTTGTCGGTGATCGAAGTGAAAGGTTTTGGTCGCCAAAAAGGGCATACTGAGCTGTATCGCGGTGCCGAATATGTGGTTGATTTTTTGCCAAAGGTAAAAATCGAAATCGTACTTGACGATGATCAGGTCGATGGTGCAATTGACGCCATCGTAGACGCAGCCAAAACAGATAAAATTGGGGACGGCAAAATCTTTGTCTCGCCAGTAGAACAAGCCATCCGTATCCGCACCGGTGAAACCGGATCGGACGCGATTTAACAAAAACACCCCATTTCAAGTAGAGAGGAAATGAGATGAGCGCACAAGACTTGCTCAAAATGATTGCGGACGAAGGCGCGGAATACGTCGACGTTCGTTTCACAGACCCACGCGGCAAACTGCAGCACGTGACTGTTGTTGCAGATTTGGTAGATGAAGATTTCATCGAAGAAGGCTTCATGTTCGACGGTTCATCGATCGCGGGCTGGAAATCAATCGAAGCATCAGACATGAAATTGATGCTGGATCCGGCATCTGCCTATGTTGATCCATTCTATGCAGAAAAAACAATCTGCGTACATTGCTCTGTTGTCGAACCAGACACAGGCGAAGCATATACACGTGACCCACGTTCAACCGCACAAAAAGCTGAAGCTTATCTGAAATCTTCTGGTATTGGCGATGTTGCGTATTTTGGTCCAGAAGCAGAATTCTTTCTATTCGACGACGTACGCTATTCCGTCACACCATCCAAAGTGTCGTTCCAGATCGATTCTGAAGATGCGGCTTGGAACACAGATGCGGAATTCGAAACAGGCAACTTGGCCCACCGTGCAGCGCACAAAGGCGGCTATTTCCCTGTAAACCCAATTGATGCGGCGCAAGACATCCGTGGCGAAATGCTGTCCACAATGAAACGCATGGGCATCAAAGTTGACAAACATCACCACGAAGTTGCGACCGCGCAGCACGAATTGGGTATGATCTTTGGCACTTTGACAGATCAAGCGGACAACCTGCAAAAATATAAATACGTGATCCACAACGTGGCGCATGCTTACGGCAAATCCGCGACATTCATGCCAAAACCAATGGCAGGCGACAACGGGTCCGGTATGCACGTGAACATGTCAATCTGGAAAGATGGCAAGCCATTGTTCTCGGGCGACCAATACGCAGATCTGTCAATGGAAGCATTGTATTTCATCGGCGGCATCCTGAAGCACGCGAAATCGCTGAACGCGCTGACAAACCCATCAACAAACAGCTACAAGCGTTTGGTGCCAGGGTTCGAAGCCCCCGTATTGCGCGCGTATTCTGCACGTAACCGGTCTGGTTGTGTTCGTATCCCATGGACAGAAAGCCCCAAAGCGAAACGCGTCGAAGCGCGCTTCCCAGATCCTGCAGCAAACCCATACCTATGCTTTGCAGCGTTGTTGATGGCTGGCCTTGACGGTATCACCAACAAAATTCACCCAGGTGAAGCGATGGATAAAAACCTGTACGATCTTCCAGCCGAAGAATTGGCAGAGATCCCAACAGTGTGTGGTTCGTTGCGCGAAGCGCTGCAAGCGCTGCGTGATGATCACGAATATCTATTGGCGGGTGACGTTTTCACAAAAGATCAGATCGAAGCCTATATCGGTCTGAAGGCAGAAGAAAACCAATCCTACGAAATGATGCCACACCCAATCGAATATGCGCTGTACTACAGCTGCTAAGATTTGGCGGAATAAACAAAAAGGCCTCTGATTTTGATCGCGGTGAGCATGGCG
>RGAJ01000377.1 GCA_009920225.1 Paracoccaceae bacterium | reverse complement strand
CGATGCGCCCGTGATCAGTGCGTTTTTTCCAGTTAAATCAAACATTTTATTCTCCTTAGCTCAGGCTTGCGATTGCCGCTGCGACGTCTTCTGGTGTGCTGATGGCGGAACATGTGATGTCTCGGTCGATCCGGCGCACCATGCCTGATAGGGCTTTGCCTGCGCCAATTTCCCATATGTCTGTCACACCTTGGCCTGACATCCATTGTACAGATTCACGCCAGCGGACCGATCCTGTGACCTGTTCAATCAGAAGGGTGCGGATGGTGTCTGGGTCGCTGATCGCTTGGGCACGGACGTTTGAAACGACGGGAACCGCAGGTGTGGTGATGGTCGTGTCGGCCAAAGCGGCGGCCATTTTTTCGGCGGCGGGTGCCATCAAGGCGCAGTGGAAGGGTGCGGACACGGGCAGCAAGACTGCGCGTTTGGCGCCGCGTGCCTTTGCGATGTCAACCGCACGTTCGACGGCGGCTTTGTGTCCTGAGACCACAACTTGGCCGGGGTCATTGTCATTTGCGGCTTGGCAGATTTCGCCTTGGGCCGCTTCATCAGCGACTTGGGTCACGGTGTCATAATCGAGCCCTAACAGGGCCGCCATGGCGCCAACACCCACAGGAACTGC
This sequence comes from Paracoccaceae bacterium, assembly GCA_009920225.1. GTDB lineage: Bacteria > Pseudomonadota > Alphaproteobacteria > Rhodobacterales > Rhodobacteraceae > CAJXSD01. Next base: position 1,479 of record RGAJ01000377.1, on the reverse strand, counting down.
GGCTTGCATGGCTTGGCCACGAAGGCGCAGGAGTTTCGCTGTATCTGACACGCTCATGGCGCCTGCGATGGCAAGGGCCGAGTATTCACCCAAGGAATGGCCTGCGACATAGCTGGCATGTGCGATTGTGAGGCCCTCGGCTTCGAGTGCGCGAAAGGCCGCGAGGGATGTCGCCATCAAAGCGGGCTGCGCGTTTTGGGTGAGGGTAAGGGCCTCAATATCGCCGTCCCAAATCAATGCGCTGAGCTGTTCGCCCAAGGCGTCATCAACCTCTTGAAAAATTGCTTTGGCGGCGGGATAGGCGTCTGCCAGTGCTTTGCCCATACCAATACTTTGCGCGCCTTGTCCGGGACAAACGAATGCTCGTGCCACGTGTCTCTCCTTTAATTGTTTTGTATCAGATACCCATTGAGCGAACTACACGCAATGGTTTTATGGCCTGAGTTCGGTGGGGTTAGACGGGATCACCGGCTTTTATTTTGCGCGATCGCGTGCCAAGCGGTACACATGCCACGAGGCATGACCAAAAAGCGGCAAGGTCAGAAAAAGACCCACAAACGCAGGGATCATCGCGACAAATGTTAAAACGGCAATGAAGAGCGCCCAGCCGATCATCACCATGAAATTGGTTTGTACCGTTTGAAAGGACGTGATCATTGCTGTCACAAAATCCACCTCGCGGTCCAACAGCAGGGGAAGCGCGATGACAGTGATCATATAGACCAACAGTGAAAAGACCGCGCCCACAGTTGTTCCGACACCCAGCATCATCAATCCGTTGGGGGTAAGGTACACATGAAGCGAACTTGATATATTCGTCATGACCGACAGGCCCAGAAAGAGGGCAAAGATCATATGGCCCAAAAAGAACCAAAACATCAAAATCACAATCACAACCGCAGATATGGAAGGAAGCTGTCGTGTGCGTTGATGAAACACCACGCGCAAGATTTCCGACCACCGCAGGGGAACGCCCAAATCCAACCGATGTGAGACTTCGTACAAACCTACGGCCGCGAAGGGGCCCAAGATGGGGAACCCCGCAATGGCCAGAAATGCCCAATAGGTTTGGCCCGTGCGCATCGCCACAAAAATCATGAGCCAGCCGATGACGATATAAACCGTGGCAAAGAACATCCCATATAGCGGCGCGCTGCGCATATCGGCCCATGCCAATCGAAGAGCCTGCCGCAAGAGAGGCAGATCAATTTTTCCAATCTCAGGAACACCCAAAGGGCGATCAGTGTAGGGCATGGCATCCTCCGTCTTTTTCTATCAGAGTGCCGCCGCGCCCAGTGTAAATCAAGCGGCGAATGATCGCAGGACGCTAGGCGGTGGGTTTGATATCGCTATAGGGGTGCGCCATGTGCCATGACTGCGCCATGCCCAACAGCTTTGCGTCTGCTCCGAGTGCACCAATGAGTTGCAGTCCCGCAGGCAAGCCAGAGGATCCAAATCCAATGGGCAGGTTCACAACAG